>JABSRF010000429.1 GCA_013215275.1 Oligoflexales bacterium
TGAATTTAGGTGTATGTTTTTTTCTTAGAACCATGCCTTTTTCTCCTTATGTAAATTCAGCATGTTACATTTAGGAGCTTTACTTATCAAATGGTCCTAAAAAAGGGGTCCACTATAGTCCCAAAGAGGCGAAAAGTTTCTTACGGGCCCCGAATTAAATCCAAGGCTTTCAATACCTTTTATTTTTATTTCATTCTCTTTAATATGGTTTTTAATCAATTGGTAATGTAGGCTGTGCAAATGAACATAATTTACAAAGTAGTATTTTGGATCTACGATTTCTTCTAGCTGAAGCAGCTGGTAAGTACTGAGAACAGCAGGTTTTTCAACATAGATATATTTTTTATTGCTTAAAAAATATTTTAAAAGCTCAATATGTACACTAGGATCACAAGTCAGTATTACACCAGAGAATTCATTAAGACAAGCTTCAAGGTGCTCCCATTGCTGAAGTATTGATACATTTGAATCGACAATTGAATTTGTCTCTAGATTCCGGCTAACCACATGTGTTATTTTTATTTCCGGAATCAATAATGAGGTCTTGTAAACAACTCTTCCCCATCGGCCCATGCCTATTTGCGCTAGCTTTATCATGCATATTCCTCAGGACTCACCATTAGCCCTTTCCATCGTAAACATCCATAGCCCATCTAAAGAATCGGCTCAACCCCTCATCAATTGAGATTTCAGGCTCATAACCGAGTTGAATTTTCGACTTCGTTAAGTCCGGACAACGTCTTTGAGGCTCATCGGCGGGGTAACTGTCCGGATATTCGACTATATCAACAGAAATATCCTGAGAAATGGATTTTTTAATTTTCTCGGCAAGCTCAACCATGGATAACTCTGGAGTAGCATTTCCGATATTGTATGGCTCCCCAGGCTGCCCCAAAATCAAAGCTCTCAAAAAACCGTTGACTGCATCGGATATATAACAAAAAGTCCGAGTTTGGGACCCATTTCCATATATTTTTAGAGGTTGCCTTGCTTTAATACGACTAGCAAAATTGGGCAATACTCTGTAATCCTTTTCCTGCATTCCAGGCCCAAATACGTTGAATGGACGCACAATGTTAGTGTGAGTATTGTACTTGGTGTTATAAATCTGGCAAAGTGTTTCGCCAAGTCGCTTGCTTTCATCATAACAAGCTCGGGCTCCCAATGACGAAACATTGCCATTATACGACTCGGGTGTAGGTATGTATTTTTTATCCGGATCGCCGTATATTTCACTGCTGCTCATAAACAATAGACGACTAGAGTGCTCCCTAGCAACTTCAAGCATATTTCTTGTACCTACCACGGCTACATCGAGAGTCTCTAGGGGATACATTCTATAGTAATAGGGGCTGGCAATGCCTGCTGCATGAATTATATAGTCCACCTTTTCACTAAAACTTATTGGTTGGGATACATCTTTTTCCATAAAATTTAAATTGCTAGAGTTATAGTTCTTTCCGAAATCCCCAGCTGTAATATAGTTGTCTATACATGTCACATGACATTTCTTATCAAGACTTCCGGCATTCAAATACTCGATCACTTTTGTAAAATACCGACCTAGAAACCCCATTCCTCCAGTGATAACAATATGCTTCCCAGAGAGCTTATCAGCCACATCAACTAAACTTGCTGCTATTTTCTGTATATCTTCCTGCAAACAGAATGTGTCCATTAGCTTCATTATCGAAAACCTTATCTTGGATATTGTTTATTTTATAAGAGCCAAAATCTCTTCCAATCAGATTAGATAATTTTTAGATGAGGCAATGGCACAACAAATTTACAACCATATTTCTTTAATTCAGTGTGCTTTTTAATAATAGGATCGGCAAAATTCCAGGCCAAAACTACGATATATTCAGGCTTATCCTTGTAGAGCTTACTATTATCAACTACTGGAACATGTAGACCTGGCGTATATAATCCCTGTTTCCAAGGACTGTCATCTACAATATACTCAATGAGTTCGCGGCCAATCTGGAGATGGTGCATTAATGTAGTGGCTTTTGCAGGGGCGCCAAAACCTACAACTTGTTCCCCTTTCTTTTTTGCTTGCATAAGTATTTCTCTTAAATGCACGCCAATATCATTGATTTCCTCCGAAAGGTTATTGTATGTTTTATCTTTAAAGATTCCTTCTGTTTCTTCTTCTTCTATGAAGTTATGGACTGACTCGTTTGTTTTTCTCTCAGAGTCAGCATGACAAACAAATCCTCTGAGCGACCCACCATGTGTCTTCACCCTCTCTACATGACAGAGTCGCAGACCGTATCCTGAAAAGAACCTAACCAAGGGAAAAACTGAATGATAATCCAGATGTTCATGATAGATAGTGTCGAACAATCGCTTCTGCACTACATCTAGAAGATACGAAACTTCAAACACGAATACTCCATCGGGGGATAGCATGTGCTTTATTCCCTCAGCTACAGATCCGATATTATCGATATGTGCAAATGCATTGTTTGCTGTTATTACCCTCGCTCTTCCATGTTCTCGAACTATTTCTTTTGCAAGGTTATAGTTAAAAAAGTCATTTAATGTATTTATGCCTTTTGAATTTGCCTCTTCTGCGATTTTTTTAGCTGGATCAATACCTAATACCGACATCCCTCTTTTCTTGAAGAAAGAAAGTAGGGTGCCATCGTTACTACCTATATCTACAACAAAGTTACTGGCCCTTAGGCCCTCAGTTTCCACTATGGAGTTAGAGTAATCTTCAAAATGTTTACAAAATACTTTAGAAGTTCCGGAAACATAAACATAATCCGAAAATAATATTTCTGGCGAAACGACTTGGCCGAGCTGCACATGATTACATGTGGTGCACTTTATTAAGTCCAGAGGTATGGATGGTTGATCGATATTAGGTGCCGGTGTAAACTGATTTGCAGGCGGAGTGGGAGCTAACCTCATCAGCAGGTCAAGTTGATCATTTTTACATAGTCTACAGGTTGAGGATTCATTATAGTATTCTTGAACCGGCATTATCATCAGAAGTTTCCATCAAAAAATGTCGTTTAGGTTATGATGATCCTTGTAATATGGGACTTTTTAGTACCCT
>JABSRF010000043.1 GCA_013215275.1 Oligoflexales bacterium
AAAGTAAGTAAAGAGCTATATGAAGTCAAAAGCCTTTAAATAAAGGTATTTTATATTTCGCTACAGCGACTAAATAATGCCTTGCGATCGCAATAGTGACAGGTAGATTTGACCTCATCGATACTATCAGCCAGCTCAATAATCCTTTTGGCACCCTCAAACAGGTAGCCACGAAAATTCGTTTTCAATCCATAGCAAATAACAGGAATCTTTGCTTTCAAAGTGATAAGATGTAGCTGATCGATGATCTGTGGGGAGAGAAACTGGGCTTCATCAACAAGAATACAAGCGACCCCTCTGTGAGCATCCAGGTTAACAGCTTCATTGTCATAGCACTTTTGATGACCTAAGAGCCGTTTTCCCCGAAAAATAAAATCTGTTTTGTCGTCGAGAAGGTAGTCTGCTTTCTTTACGAGACCTGCGCGCGACCTAATATCCTCCATCCCAAAACGTTGGTCTAGTGCTGGTTTCAACAGCAAGATCTTTTTATTCTGTGATTGGTAATTGTGTGCTACTGCCAAAAGATTAAGGGTTTTAGCGCTTCCGACCGTACCAAAGCGAAAGTATAATTTTGCCATAAATTCTCTCAAGCAACTGGATCTTCCTCAACGTTTAAAGGAACTTGTATAAGACGTTGCCCCAGGGCATTTTTTGTAGGGAGTCGCCCACCCTGCAAATTTACCTGCAAACTTTGGAAGATCAATTTTGGCAAAGGAAGTGTTTTATCCCTCCCTTCGCGAAAAAGAACAAACTCATCCTTTGAAATGCCAGCATTCAAGTGGACATTATCTTGTTTTTGCTGCTCTACGCTTGCCTTAAATGCAAGCTCACGCCCACCCGGCTGATAGTCATGCCCTGTGTATATCCAGGTGGCATCTGGAAGCTTGTATACAACATTAGTGATCGAGTCAAATAATTGACTTGCACTCCCTCCTGGGAAGTCACACCTACCTGTGCCAAAATCGGGCATAAATATAGTGTCGCCGCAAAATAAATGATCGCCGACCAAAAAGCTCGCGCAAGCAGGTGTATGCCCTGGTGTCGCCAGAACCTTAAGACGCAAAGCGCCAAACTCATAAGTGTTTCCATCCTCCAAGAACAAATCAAAGGCACTTAAGGCTTCTCCCTGCGGAGAAAGGCCTACCAGTGGGGCAAGCTTGGGATAAACTTCCTGAAAACACTTACTAATGCCAACTTTGGCAGTCGGGATTTTTTGGGCTAGGGTCCACGCACCTGATAAATGGTCTGCATGCACATGAGTTTCTAGGATCGCCCTAAGAACAAGCTTGTGCTCTGCAATCAGTTCAACAACTTGATTAATAGAAGAAAAGCTAACCTTTAAATTCTTAGCATCAAAATCAAGTACAGGATCGATTACAATGGCATCTTTTGATTCTTGGTCAACCACAAGGTAGCTTAGAGTCGAGCTAACTGGTTCAAAAAAGTGGTTCATTTCAAGCATTCTTATTTAGCCATGCCATAAGGGTTTCTTGAGCTGGTAGCAACGCATCTTGCGCTACAAAAAAGTCATGCAACGACTTAAGGTCTTTTGCATGGTCGATGTCTGTATAGCTTTTCAGGTCTAAGCAGGGAGCAAATTCTAGAAGCTGTTTTCGCATTTCGTCACAGGTTGTATCTTGGCTGTATGATACATGCGTCCAGATCTCCTTGCGTACCTTAAGTGACCCACCCCAAAGCCAAAATCCACCATCTTCAGCAGGGCCAAGGACAAAGCTAGGCTGCTTTTGCAAGAGCTCAATGCCAGCCATAATATCATCAACCCGCATTTGTGGGCAGTCACCACCAACAAATAATATTAAATCATACTTCGTGCTCAGCTGATCATAAATATTTGCAAGCCTCTCTCCCAAGGATCCCGTTCCTTGAAAAAGGGCAAAACCTTCAGGGCCTGGTGCTGAGTCTAGCCCTTCCTCTTCTGCTACGGCCCACAATACATCAAGCTTTTGCGGCTGCGACTGACGCTGTAACTCCTCACCAATTTCCTCAACAGAGCGAACCGACAATTTGTAGAACTCCTCAGCCAAATCCTTACCTATTCCTTTGGCGAGACGAGTTTTCACAGGGCTCAGGCCTGGAGTTTTGATGAAGACGACAAAAGCAATCGAATTACTGGGAACTAAGGTTTGTTTTTGCACGCTCTAACCTTATAGCTTGATTAATCTTTTTTGTTCCTAGCTGAATAGCATTGGGGAATGCTTGTTTACAAGTTAAATATATATGATTAAAGCTAGTTTTTAACCAACCTTCTTTATGATACTTTCGATCACTGGTGATGATGTCTTCTCCAGTGCTGTGGACCTCAACCCCCTGTCGCTTAGCTTCCCATATAAATAAGTGATCCTCACCGTAGGAACAGGCTTGGTTGAAACCTCCCAATCCTTCGAAGATCTTCTTAGAGAAGCATAGGCCCTGATCTCCAAACGGGATTCCTAGATGCTGGGAACGCAAGTTTGCTCCAACTTCGTTTAGCTTGGTCAAACCAGAGGTATCTTGACCAAAACTTAGATTGAAGAAATGAATTTGGTCTGAATGACGATCGAGGTTCTGAATCAAGGATTTAACAGCACGCGGACTGAAAATACTATCGGCATGCAAAAACCACAGAAATTTACCTTTTGCATGCTTAGCACCCATATTCATCTGTGCTGCTCGTCCTTTCTTGCAGCTAAGCCAGCTAACGCGATGATACTTCTTTAGTAGGAAAAGGCGACCTTCCTCACTTGCTTTGAGACGGGTAGGTCTGACAAAAATCACCTCAGACCCTCTTGGTAGAAAAAGAAGGGAAGAGCAGAGCTGACCCCATTTCGCCTCCATGGGCGCTAGAGGTACAATACAAGATATATGTATGGTCATTATAGGCTCCCAATGAATAATCAGCGCTATACTCAGATCTAATTACTTGGTATAGCTATAATTTTAACGGCTAAAATTGCATGCTTGCAAGCAGCACCAGCTGAGAAGTCTAAGCGAACAAAAAAAGTCCTCTTCTCAAGTAGGAATTCAGTATGACTAAGCCACCTTTTCAGCAGCAATTGATAACGATTTGGACAAAGCAACTATACTTGGAACATGAAAGAATATGCTTTGGACAAAACATTGAGCTGTCTCCCGTGACCATTCTCATAAGATCATCTAAAAGTCAATTAGGAGGATGGGATGCAAATGTTCAATGTATTTTTATTTCTCTAGAGTTCATTCAAAACCACTGCTGGAGCAAAGTCATAGAAGTTCTGAAGCACGAAATGGCTCACCAACTTGTGAGTGAGTACCTATTCGAATCTGATGCCCATGGACAGGGGTTTAAACGTGCGTGCAAAATCCTAGGAGTTGCAAGCTGGGCATCTAAAGCCAGTGTTCATGATGATGACTTGCAAACTGATACCCTAGCATCTATGGTAAGTGAAGAGGAAGAGAGGATGCTCAGGAAAGCGAAAAAGCTCCTGGCTCTCGCTCAATCAGGCAATCAGTTCGAAGCGTCTGAAGCCATGAACAAAGCTCAGCACCTTTATGAAAGATACCACCTAAGCTCCCTGAAACAAATGGAAAAACCGCCTTACGGGGTCTCCATCATCAAACACCACAAAAGCAGAACTGAGCTTTACCAAACCATGATTGGCTCAATCCTGGTAAAATACTTTTATGTAAAGGTCATTCATAGCCAACTTTTCGATGCAAAAGCCTGCAAAGAGCACAAAGTGATTGAGATCATTGGCAACCAAAGGCATATTGAGTTGGCTGAATATGTGTATTGGTTTATCTATAATCACCTCCCACGTTTTTGGCAAGATTATAAGAAAACTAGCGGAAAAACGGGAATGAGGTCAAGAAACCAGTATTATCAAGGTGTGGTGACAGGATTTGGTGAGCAGCTTGCAAAATCCCAGGATAGACGGCAAAGAAATAACGCCACTGACCCAGAATTCACCAAGAGCCTGCAATTAATCGAAACGGAAGACAAGCGTTTATGCGAATTTATGCGAAGCCGATACCCTCGTCTGCGAACTGAGGGGTACCGAGCACAATCTAGAGACAAAATCTCATATGAGGCTGGGATAAAAAAGGGGCTTTCCCTTACAATCCACGCAGGAATAAAAGAACAGAAAAACGCTCAGAAACGACTGCTAGGTGATTGATTGAGGTGATCAAACCATTTTTTAATATATGTCACAGTAGGACAAGTAAGTAGATCACACCAAATAGCTGGGTGAATTAAAACACCCCTCAATAAGTCATAGAGTTAAACCTTTGGAGAGCCCTTGAGAAAAAGAAACTATCGACGGAGTGGAATACCTGCTCTGATTATAGGCATCGGCATCGCAGTCCTAATCTGGTCTGCCGCAAACTATTACATGACCTCAAATAACAATGCCTCAAGAATAACTGAAGACCAGCAAGCTAATACACAGCCAAACCCTGACCCGTCCAACCCGGAAGCCTATGATACTTCCGAGTTTGACATCGACAACCTGGAAGAACCGCCCACTCTGAGTGGCCCAGTCATCCACACAGAAGAATACATCGTCAAAAAAAATTCAACTGTCTATGACACCCTAAGAAATGCCGGAATCAGCCCTGCCCAGATTCATGCAATTATCACAGCCTCAGCTGGTGTGTTCGATTTATCCAAGGTACGCTCAGGCATCAAGGTTCTTATCCAACACCATGGAGATGAAAAAGTCCTCAATAACATTGGGTTCTTATTATCAGCAACCGACACCTTATGGGTTCATAAGCTGGAAGACTCCTGGACTGCAAAGGTTGAATCTAAGCCTGTTACCATGAAGATTGCCGCATTTAAAGGAGACGTCAACTACAGCTTATGGCAGTCCGCAGTGGAAGCAGGATTGGATGCCCAAGCGATATTTCTCCTTTCTGAGATATTTGCCTGGCAAATTGACTTCGAGCGTGAGGTTCGTCCAGGGGATTATTGGCGCATTCTTATTGAGCGAACCTACGTTGATGATAAGGCCTATGGCTGGGGCAACATCATTGCTGCAGAGTACCAAAGAGGGGAAGAAAACTACCGTGCAGTCCGCTACCCTCAAGATGCCGTGGACGGTGAGTACTACACCCCCTTAGGGGATAACCTTAAAGGTAAGTTTCTCAAAAGCCCTTTACGCTACTCTCGTATCAGCTCTAAATTCCAGCGTAAACGCTTCCACCCCATCTTAGGGGTCAATAGACCTCACCTTGGTGTGGACTATGCTGCTCCCAGAGGCACTCCGGTGCGAGCTGTCGGAGATGGGAAGATCACCCTCATTGGTAGAAGGGGCGGTAATGGCAAGATGATTAAGATTAGGCATAACGCCGTATATGAAACCGCCTATAAACACCTAAACAATTATGCGAAAGGGCTAAAAAGAGGTGGAAAAGTATCTCAAGGTCAAATCATAGGATTTGTAGGATCAACGGGGCTAGCGACAGGGCCTCACCTCCACTTCGAATTCTATGAAAATGGGAAGTTCACTGACCCATTGGGACGGAAATTCCCACGTGAAGACCCCGTACCACCAAGCGATCAGGAGGCCTTTGTTGCCCTTGCAGCATCCCTTTTTGAACAAATCGACAAGGAAATGCCTGACCCGCGCAGCCTTAGAATGGCTAATGAAGCTGAAATTAAATCTCAAAGCTAGTTGGTTTTTGGTTGATAGCTTTGCTCCGAAAACCCTAAGCGAGTGATGCCTATCTTTTTCAAGACTGCTTATTCACTAATTGCTCCACGAGCATACTGATCGACCTTATGAGCGTGTCAGACTCAAGGGGTTTTTCAAGTAGGTAAACATCCTTAATATTCAGCTTTTCCCTGAGTTCCGAATCACCCAAATAACCGGAGAGAACAATAAAAGGAGTTTTAATGTTATTCTTGCGAGCCTGCATGATGATTTCATCACCCTCAAGTTTTGGCAATTTGATATCAGTAAGGATTAAGTCGTAACTACCTTTTAGTATTTTTTGAAGAGCCTCATCCCCCTCTTCGGATTGATCTACATCGCAAGTGACAGTAGAGATTTCATTAATGACACTGACAATAGCTGAACGAATATCATCATCATCCTCAATCACGAGGATCGATGCTCTATCTATCATCATATCTCCTTTCTATGAGTTATGTTTTGCACAGAAACAAGTTACAGATCTATTATGCCAGAAATAAAATCAGGAAGTGGAGTCGTCAATCAATAAGGTGCCCACTGACCATGGCTCACGGTCATCACAACAACTTTGGAAACCGAATCTTCAGGAGAAGCCAACTATCTGTATAACATTTATAATCATGCAAAATACTACGGAAGCCAAATAAATTTACCAGAAAAACATATCTTAAATTTTTAAAAAAAATTTACATATTAAGCAAAGACAAAGACTTATAAAATAAATGATGAAATATTTTTTATAATAATATTATATTTCAGCTTGGATATTATTAATATCAACTGGAAATAATATGGTAAAAAAAATATTTAAAATGTCATCACTAATTTTAATATCTTTTATTATTTACGACAATTCCAACGCGGCTGATTTTGAAGACTTTAAAATCAACTCATCCTATGGGCGAACACTGGTAGAGAAATTAAAAAACAGCATAGAAAGGAAGAGCACCACATCTGTCCGAAGAGAGCAAAAAACAGTGACCTATGTCTCTCACCTTCATGAACGTTTGGAATTGTTACAAGACCCCTTCAAGAAGAAACGACTCTTTAAAAAAAGTAAAACAATCGCAGTAGTTTTTACCACCAGGGATCAAACGAAACCAGGCTATAAAAATGTCACTTATACTTTTTATGGACGAGGGGCTTATTTCTGGAATCTCGGCATCAAAACTAAAATCAAGTTACGAGCCAGGTTTTACCTTCTAGAAAACCTTGAGAACGGAGTTTATGAACGTCCTGAGCAGATGGCTTCATACAGTTTTCTCGAACTAAAGATAAAGAACCCAAGCCCGGCAGAGCTAAACAGCGTAAATAAATACCGGGTAAAGATTGAAGACACCGACCTTATTAAGCTTATCAATTCCGAGGTAGATGATATTAGCTCGGTCCTTGTCTATTTAAAGGACAAAGCACTATCCCAAGCGCAAGGTAAAAAAATAGATATGGTCAACACCATGTTCTCTGTCATAGATGAACTCGCAACGATAGAGCCCAAGTTTACGAAACCTCAATTTGCTATCTCATATGAGAGAACTGCAAAAAAATATCTTGAAGAAAAGTATAAAGCGAAGATAGGGCTGCTAAAAAGAAAATCATTTAAAGATATGGAATACCAACTAACTCTAGACCAGAATATTAAAGGTTACAGAATTCCATCTAAGTTTATGAGCAATAGTTCCAGCTTTATTGAATTTTTTCAGGGCAACAAGGATAACTTTAACTACCAGTACCCTGAAGATTGCATAGTAGCAGAAATAAAAGTTCCCATTGCAATTGCTAATTTAGACCCGAAGGCTTGCTCAGCGATCCATAAGCATATCTACGAAGGCTTTATAAAGCCTGTATTCAATCAAGAATCTTTGTACCCAGGTTTTCGTCTCAATAAAGGCAAAGCAGGTCACTTTAAAAGAGTCCTTGCAGAAAAGGGAGTGAAATGAAGTTTTTTCGATCTTTTGCCATCTTACTTTGCTTATTTTCGACGCATCTATTTTCCGAACTAGAGGCTCAAATAGACCATGCGCCTATCACTGAGCTTCACGATCAGACAGCGGAGGAGTACTTCGAGAGAAAGCTTAAAGAAGATGGATCCTTTGAGCTAAGCAAAATACAGGAATATATCCACTTCCTTGAAGAGCAAAGGGAGATTATTCGGAGAGATCTATACGAAACGCAGATATTAGAAGCTTTGGTCCTCAATGTCAAAAATTATACCAAAGCAAAAAAGAAAGGCGAAAAAGACTATTCCCAAAATAAATCGAGGATTGTAAGGGGCCTTGATGAGTACCTTATACCAACGATGAAAGAGCTCTATCATAAGGTCGAACAGGGTGCTGATACCGATGAGTGCAATGGCCTGGTCGACAAATTTACGAGAGGGTTTATCCCTTACTACCTTCCCAATGCTTACCGTAGTCGTTGGCCCATGGATGTGGATGGCATCTATGCAGTTCAGCGCTTGATACTCCCTTACCAGTTCAAAAAAAATCCTAAAAACAGGCTAGAGGCTACCAACTTGGTCGTAAAATCTGACTATCTAGAAGAAATTCAGAGCTGCCTTGGTAAGGGTATTCAAATAGGTGCCTATTTAAACAACGAGCAGATAGAGGCCTTAATTAAATGCGAAATGGATATTTCCAAGATTGACCCAGGTATCAGTTCCTTGTGGCATGAGGTAAAAGATCCTGATGCTATCCACAACGTTGACCTTTATGAATTCCCCATAAAGGAGAAGATTTATTTTAAAAATATCTCTTTTAGAGGAGCAGGTTCGCCTAAAGTAAAGGTTAACTATATTAAAGACGGCAAGGAAAAAATGCTCAAATTAAAGCTAGGGCCCGAGGTTAACTGCGATAAAGCGATTAGCACTTTTTTTGAGCTAGCAGGTTTGAATCAGGATCAGATGCTCTATAGAGACCAAGTCAAAGTCTACCTAGGTGATAAAACCTATGAGGAGTTTATCGCTAGATATGCGAATAAATATGGAGTTTCAGATATTGTTCGCTATATCAATGCCCATGGCCGTGACGATGATGGAGAGTGGATACTTGCTAAAGACGCCCTTTTTGAGGCTAGGGCAAAATCAGAGCTTCGCTTATCTCCAGCAGATATTGGAGCCTGGGACCTACAAAACAGGAGAGAATATCGCGGCCTTTTGATCTTATGGGCTTGGGTTGGGGTAAACGATACGAAGCTGCCAAACTTCAAGTTTTTGTTTAGAGAAGGGGATGAAGGCCTCGAGCCACTAATCCGTCTGCATGACACCGGAATCGGCTTAGGTGGACCCACCTACTTTCGCAAACCCAAGAACATTCTATCATTCACAAAGTACTATAAAGTCAACGAGTTCCCTGAAACGATCCTTAAATCCAACAAGAAAAAAGATAGGCTAACCTTACTATGGAATGATTTTAGTAATCGACGCAGGCATTTTCGTCAAAGCACCTGGAGCGATTTAAAGTGGATGACCAGACAGATTGCAAAAATAAGGCCTATCGATATCAGAAAGACCCTTGAATTGTCAGGCATGCCTAGGGAAGTCGTTGAGGTGTACTATATTAAATTGGTCAGTCGCCGGAACCAACTCGTCAGCGCTTTTAGCCTGGAAGATGAGTATCCACTCATAGAAGTGCCTAAATTGAAAACCTATAACCCAGAGGGCTTAGGCATTAAGAACGGAAAGGTAGTGAAACGCTTTTATGAAGGCAAAAACACTGCAGTTCAGCTCCAAGAAAATTGGCTCACGTTCATACCCGGATTGGTAAATTACAATGTTCCAGTATATGAATGGGAGAACAATAAAACAGGTTTAAAAATGAACCACTACCTAAAAGGACTTTCTGGGATCGAATCAAACCTAAAACTTGAGACCTTTAAAGGCCCTAAAGCGATCACAACCCTTCCTCTAGGAATTGGGGTTCAAGCTTTATTATCCCGAGTTGTTAGACCGAATTCTCATTCAATGCTCTCCGATGGCAAAGCCCGCCTCTATCAGGTCATTGACCGCGTCAAGATCAAAGTAGCTGCAGACTCCCCATGGCTGACAGACTTTATCAATAAGCACTCACCCTGGGTTAAGGTGGAAGCAGGCATCCAGTTTTTTGAGAAAGAGAATACCCATATTCATTTTGAAGACTTTGTGGGCAAAGCTTACGTGAAACCATTTAAGCTCCCGGAAATTATCAAAGACTGGAAGAAATATGCTGCCTTTAAACTTGAGCCTCTAGAGTTGATAAAAAGCAGGATCAAGTACGGAGTCGGTTTGTCGGGGGGAGTGGGGGTTTACACCGCAAAAACACTAGTAAATAACGAGCTGTCTTTAAGTGGAGGTGTCCAGAAAACAACCCTACTTCACGCATTGAAAGATCAATATGGGCAGCTTCATATCGTGCAGGATAGGAATCGGGATAATTTTGGCGCTGGCTACCTCAATGTCGGTGAGGTGGACTTATTTCAAATACAGCTACCACTTATAAATATTGGGTATGGTAAATCAAAATTTAAAAACAAACAGATAGATTATGAGTTCACCCTTCCTGAGCAAGATAGGGAAGAAGCATTAGAGCTATTAAGTCAGGAACAAAGGCAGGCGGATTACGACAACTTGTGTGGCCTCTGGAGGGGAACGGTTCCCCCTGAAAACATTAAAGAGAGGTACACCGTTAAAGCAACTGGTAGGCAGAGTAACTCCATATTTGGAGGGCTTTTTCTCCTTAAGCAAGAGCGTTCCAAAGCAAAAGTCACCTCTGAGGTTAAGCTTCCAGATGGGGGTAAAAGATACTTCTTTCACCGCAAGCTGGTAAAAAGTCATTCCTTAGGTGTAGAAAACATGATGATCGACATGGGTCAATCCGACTTGCTGGTCGCAGCTAGACAGAGAAGCCATATCATCACTGAAATGGATCGTGACCACCCCAAAAATTTTATCATCATGAACAAGGTTGAGGATTTTTTCCGCGTCCGAACTCACAAGCAGGTTGTCAAGCTCATGAATGGCTTAAATCAAAGGTACTCACGCCCAGAGCATGACCAATTCTATGAACTAAATGCCCTTCCACAAGGATTGGATGCTGAAGGGCAACGGTATCGAAAAATCTATTCCTTAACCAGAATTTACATTGATGGCAAAGTACTCGCAAACCGCCTTCTTAACGAAACCCCAGAAAGCTTAGATATTAAGCTAAAGGCTCATATTAAGGAAGGCTCGAAGCGTCGGGACATCCGTAGAATTCATAAAAAATTAAAATCCTATCTAGGCCAGGCAAATGAGCTAAAAATCAGCAAGAAAGTTGCAAAATATGGGGAGAAACTGATCAAAAAGCTTGCCATCTACAAGCTGGGGATCGGCTTTCTTTACGACCTCGTTGGCCATGAAGGCATCTGGGTTATGGGTGATGTCGCAGGTATTTACGCCAACTTTACTACGCTACAAGATCTCCAGCAGCTGCAAAGGAGAAGGTTTGCAGGTAGAAGTTGGGGCAGCTTCAATCGCCCCTCCCCATTACAAAAATTCATGCGTACTAAACGCCTTGTGCCCATTATCGGTTTTATAGAAAAGACTAAGAGAGACCAGGCTATATACGGAAGCTTAGAAAACGGCGTAGCACCAAACTTGGAGTTCGTGTTCAACCATAACTCTTCCTTTTAGGGAAGGCGCTTATAAATTTTTGCCAGTTCATAATAGGCCTCCCTCGCTTGACGGTCTATAGTCGTAAGCCCCCAATACTCTTCGTTAAAAACCCCATCAGGATGAGGGCCTCCCCCAGGAGCATGACCACCCTCATCATGATGGTTTGGGGATCCTGGAGCTTTCCACCACTCATCAGACAGCTCGAAAATCGTTCCTCCTAAAACATTTCCACCCTTTTTTTGCCAAGCCAGCTCATCAACAATCTCTTCAGTCAGCTTGCGGGTTGCATGTGCCTGTGCTCTTTCATCAACGGCTCTAATGTTTGTGTTGAACGCATCAGCACCATATTCAGAAAAGTAAATCGGTTTTTGCGACAGGCTTAGCATTGCTTGAGCCCTTGGCACTCCATCGCTATTTTTAAAGGTATCCTGACTGTATACATTAAGCCCCCAAACATCCACCACCTGGTCGAGCCTTTGAAAGTCTTCTTTGCTCAATAAATCTGGCTGGTGTGCCCCATCAATTGTAAAATAAGGCAGCTCACCATAGCTTGTTGAAATGGGGTGCTTGGAATCGATTTGACGAATTAGCTCCGCAGCCTCAATAATCCGCTCGGTCACCGTATGAAGAGACAAACGGTGGGGACCCTCACTATATAAGCGATTATAGTTCCATTCGTTTCCAAGCTCCCAAAAAAGGGTGGTCGGATGATCTTTTAATTGATTGACGATATAGAGAATATCATCTTTCGAAGTCTTATGAAAAGTAAATGCAGGAACAATTTGATACATCTGATGTTCTTTTAATAACTCAAGGACCTCTCTATTTACGATTGCTACGTAGGTTCTAACGGTGTTGATCCCAGCACCTTTCATAAGTTGCAAGTCCTGCCTAAGGATAGCCCTCTCATCTCCACTTAACTCCTGATCCCAAGCCTTCGCAAACCAGGGCAAGCCTGACGGAAAGGATTGGCCGGACACCACCGGATTCCAGCACACCCCTTTCACCACAAATGGCCTTCCATCTACCGATAAGCGTTTATCCGACAGGACAACATGCTGATGTAAGGACAGGGCGACGTCGTTCATGAAAACCATATTAAGCAAGCCGCAAACGAAGATAGCAAATCTTGTTTTCATAATCATATGCCTTTATTTGGTACTTATTTTGATTTATAGCATAAATAATTTTAGGTGAGAGCCTGATGAGTTTGATGGGAAGTTGTTGGGTCAAGATTGTCTGACCACGGATGCTACGCACCCGCGTGACAATGACAAGTATAGAGGAACCCTTATTATTACCCCTGAGCAGCAGGCCTCTGGTCATCGCACCAGCGTAGTGGGTCCCTCATCATCGCACCAGCGTAGTGGGTCCCTCGTCATCGCACCAGCGTAGTGGGTCCCTCGTCATCGCCCCTGCGAAGCAGGGTCAGGCGATCTCCGAGTCCAAGTATTTTACTTTCAAGATTGTCTATGCACGGAAGGTTTGCCTTACAATAGAAACATCGCAGGGAGAGCGATGGGTGGCGGTCCCAGAAGGAATCGAACCTCCATCTAAGCATTAGGAATGCCTTGTTTTATCCATTAAACTATGGGACCTTAGGAACGTGAAACTACACATTCTAGCTGCCGATTGCAAGAGTAATTTTAGCAGCATCTGGCGGCGCTGGAAACTAGGTTTGACATACCAAGGGCTTGTGCCTAAATTCGTTACCCTCTGATTGCAGTGAAAAAGCCTGAGCAAACGACCTAACTGCTCTCAGGTGGATAGCTTTAGAGGCGACTCTACCAGATAGACACCTCGAAAACACTCTCTTAAAGGCGCTATTGGATGAAGCAATACCTGGATCTCTTATCCCATGTTTTGGAGTTTGGAACTCGCAAAGACGACCGCACTGGAACAGGCACCTTGTCTGTTTTTGGGCATCAAATGCGTTTCAACCTTGAAGATGGCTTACCCCTGGTGACAACGAAAAAAGTTCATTATAAAAGCATCATCCATGAACTGCTTTGGCTGCTATCAGGAAGCACAAACGTCGCATACCTGCAAAAAAATGGAGTTCGCATTTGGAATGAGTGGGCAGATGCCGAAGGAAGCTTAGGCCCAATTTACGGCAAGCAGTGGCGCTCATGGCACACACCTAATGGAGACACCATCGACCAGATCGCTGCAGTCATCGATCAAATAAAAACGAACCCTGACTCACGCCGCATCATCGTCAGTGCCTGGAACCCTGCAGATTTACCCAGCGAAAAACTGTCGCCTCAAGACAATGTAGCTGCTGGGCAGATGGCACTTGCCCCTTGCCACGCATTCTTTCAGTTCTACGTGGCGAACAATAAGCTATCATGCCAGCTCTACCAGCGTTCCAATGACTTATTCTTAGGTGCTCCCTTTAATATTTGCCAATATGCCATGCTCACTATGATGATCGCTCATCAGTGCGGATTAGGTTTAGGGGACTACGTCCACACCATCGGCGATGCTCACCTCTACACCAATCACGTGGAGCAGGCGCAGCTACAGATCAGTCGAGAACCCCTTCCCCTTCCTAAGCTGAAGTTCGCTCGTCGCCCCGAAAGCATCTTTGATTACAAGTTCGAGGACTTTATTATTGAAGGTTACGAGTCTCACCCTGCCATCAAAGCTCAAGTGAGCGTGTAGGAGCCTAGCATGCAAGTGTCGCTTATTGCAGGAATTGCTAATAACCGAGCCATAGGCTTTGAAAATAAGCTTTTGTGGCATTTAAAAGAAGACCTACAAAACTTCAAACGCTTAACCATGGGCCATCATATCCTCATGGGTAGAAAGACTTTTGAATCAATTGGCCGCCCGCTACCAGGCCGTACCAATTTGGTCCTAAGCCGCAGTAACGAAAAAGTGCACCCGGGCTGCACTCAAGTTGGGAGCATCCAACAGGCTATCGAAATCGCCCAGTCTCAGGGAGAGTCAGAGCTATTCATCATAGGGGGTGAGCAAGTGTACACTCAGTGCCTTGCCATAGCTGACAGGCTCTATTTGAGCAGAGTCCATCTTGATGTGGATCAGGCTGACGCTTTTTTCCCAGAGTTTGAAACCACTTATAATTGGTCACTGGAGCACGAGAAGAGGTTTATGGATTGCCAGCCAAACTGGACTTTTCAGATCCTATCAAAACCCAAAGACAAAGCAGGTTTAAACTAAAGCGTTTGTTGAGTTCCTCGCCTTGTTGCTAGGGATATCCAATCACTCAGCGTTGAAATTACCCTGAGATGGTTGAGGTATGACCTACGACTTGACTTCCCGAAGCAGGAGCCTGCTTTAGCTTAGCCAAATAAAGCTTTGTCTCCTCCTCAACCACGGGCGCTAGCCGAAAAATCGATATGAGGTTTGGCACTGCCATAAAACCATTTGCAAGGTTTGCCAGGGCCCAAACTAAGTGGGGTTCAATGAACACTCCTAGAAACACGGCTAAGGTGTAAATAAGCCGATAGAACTTCGCAGTATTGCTGCCAAAGAGGAAGCTTAAGCAAACCTCTCCGTAATAAGCCCATGCTAGAACCGTTGTAAATGCAAAGAAGACGAGGCCCACAACCACAATATATCCAAAACTTGGAAAAACCTTGCTGAAAGCAGCTATGGTTAGGGCTGAGCCCGTGAGCAAACTTCCATCTGGATTGCTTGTCCCGAGCACGTGGGTCACAGCTATCGTAAGCCCTGTGATGCTACAAATCAGCATCGTTGCGACGAAAACTCCACATATTGCCAACATACCTTGTTTTGCAGGCTCCTCCGTGTCTGCAGTGCCTGCTGCGAGTGCTAGACTTCCCAGGCCTGCCTCATTAGCAAAGATTCCATTGGAAACACCCTGCTGTATCGCAGCCATTGCACTTGCGCCTAGAAAAGCTCCGCTTGTAGCTTGCCCGGAGAAGGCTCCATTGAAAATCAGGAAAAAAGCTTCCCCTAAGTACTGACGATGAACGAAAAGAACCACAATGCCAGCGCCCAAGTACAAAAGCCCCATAAACGGTACGAGGACCCCCGCAGCCTTCCCTATACTTTTAAGCCCACCTAACACCACGCAACCTGTCAGGAGAGACATAACAAAGCCTGTCACTTTTGGGTCCACGCTAAAGACCTCAAACAGCCCGGCAGCAACAGAATTAGATTGAACGGTTCCTCCAATACCAAAAGAGGCTAAGATACAGAGAAAACAAAATGCAACTGCAGTCTTTTTCATGCCAAGGCCGTTAACAAGGGTATGCATAGGGCCTCCTAGCGAACCACTCCCACCTTGCTTTCGAAACTTAATTGAAAGCAGAGCCTCGGCATATGCAGTGACCATTCCGAATATTGCGATGACCCACATCCAAAAGAGCGCTCCGTAGCCCCCAATGCTAAGCGCAATCGCAATTCCTGTTATATTACCAGTTCCAACAGCTCCAGCTAATCCAGTCATTAAAGATTGAAAAGATGATAATTGCTTGCCATTTGTCGAGCCTTGCCTACGGGAGCCCGACCTTCTAGGGATAAACACGAGGCCTAGACTGTGGCCTAAATAACGAAGTTGAACCCCTCTCAATTTCCAACTTAGGTAAGCTCCAAGCCCAATCAGGAGAACAAGAAGTGGCCCACTCCAGAAAAAATTTTTAAAATCAATTAAATATGATGTAATATCAAACACTTATATCTCTATCTTTGTGATTTCTTTCAAGACATAAAGGATACTGCCATGCATAAACTACAGGAAATGGCCAAGATAATCTAATTAAATTTATAGTCACGAAATATTGAAATAAATTTTAAATGATTTTAGCAGATTAAGATTCAAGTCTTGTTAGCGAGTGATGCCAAGCTGTTTCAGCAAGTTTGCAGATTTATGATGGTAGCTATGCATCCAATAAAATTGGGCAAAACCAGTACAGCCTTTGGTGGATCCATGGTTAAAGAACTTGTAGAGCTTCAAGTAATCCAAATACATCTGTTTGATTCTATTGTATTCTGCGTTTTGAACTTCGTAGGAAAACACACCCCACCCCCTTGTCAAAAGGAGGATCGGTGTGTTTTGATGAATCCTTAAAAATTAAACATTAGGCACATAAATAAAGACATTTAGCAGCTTTGACTATGACTCAATCTGTTCAGATCAATTGGTAAAGAGGGCTTCTTGAAGAATCCTTTTTGCAATAACAGGTGACGAGTTGATATACCTGCTGGGACAGGATTCGGGTCGGTTTTTGTCAGTCACTAAACGATTATAGATAGCCTCGAGCAGAGCGATTCCCGTTTTTTGGTCACTTTCCGCATAAAATTCTATCTTTTCTTTATGAGTTCCTGAAGCTTTTTGGGCCATAGACCTTAAAATTGCGTTGCAACGCTCAGGCCTTGATACCATCGAGCGAGAGTCTTGCTTAACCATCTTGTTGGTTTTAACAGGCCAATCGCTAATAATTTGTTTGTTAGCATGGTTTTTCTTTTCGTATTTTTGAATGCGCAAGCGTAAGGTTTGCCACCTGACTCCATATTTATGGAATAGCTTACCATCAAACTTGCGCATTAAGTCCTCTTTGAAGACATACCCTTGCCAATTTAAAAAAATGGGGCCAGCTCCGGAAGATTTCAAAGTTTCTGGGATTGCACTATTGATGATATCGAGGTTTAGATGCTGATAGAATCGGCTCATGATGATGCAGCTGTACGATGGAATCAAATTTCTTTCCATTGCAGCTCTCTTAAAAACTCCCAAATGATCTCGGAAGTAATGCAGAGTAGCATCATTTTTGAGCGAGCGAGACCAACCTTCTTTTACAAAGGGATCTTCATCAATAAGACAAACCAAAGGTTTTTGCTTCATTAACCGGCTCCCCACAGTTTAACCTTGACAATCTCAACCTAGACACAAGTTAAGTTTGTCGCAACGAACTTTTATGAATGTTATATTTTCAAACTGTATTTTTATCATTGGAAGGGTCGGTATTTCAACCTCTAATGGCACTTTGACTATATTTTAATAGAATTAATTAAGGAAAATCCAATACAAGCTTTCACTAAGCAGTCAACAAAAAAAAAGTGAAAGACATCCAAAGAAACGGCCAATAATCACTAAACTTGTAAGTCTCAACTAGTTTTTAAGTAATCATAAGTGACCGATATTTTAGTTTCAATATTACAGCAGGTTACGCACTATCTAAGACTTCCAGTGTTAACGGTCTTTTTCGACTATTCGGATCAGTTAAGTCATCAGAAAGAAGATCTAAATTTATTTTGATTTGATTTAGGCCT
>JABSRF010000430.1 GCA_013215275.1 Oligoflexales bacterium
TATTTCGAGTTTGAAAGGGAAGCAGTTAATGAGAGTTCCATTTTTAATTATGGTTTTATTATCTCGATCACCTATGGTGCGCCCATTTAACATCTTGAAATTTTCAAAAAAAATGTTGAAACTATTCTTAAATTCAAGGATTCGTAATATGCAATAGGCTTAGGGCCTTTCGAATCATATTTTCTTGAGAAATGAGAGGGTAAGATGACAACAAGACGTTTTCATTCGTTCATTGGCTGGGGAGCAGCTGTGATGCTCAGTGCGATGCTAGCTTCGCATGCTTACGCGGATATCACTGCAAAAAAGTTTGGCTTAGGCCTCGATAAGACCATTATTCACAGTGATCTTTCTATTAAGCACTACTTACGTAGTGTGAATCAGAGAGATGGAGTGATCAAACAAGAGCCTCGCTTGAGACTGGTTCCTACTGCAGGGATTAAAGTCTTTGACAAGGCGCTTGATATTTATGTGGTTGGTTATTTTGATCGCTTAGAGAATACCACTGCCGTGCAACAGACTAAGCAAGCCCGGCTATATCTTGAGTCTAAGCCTTGGAAAATTGCAAAAGTATTCTCTATTCAACCATACGTTTTGCATAGGTTTCCAGGTTTGGGTGCGGATGCATCGACCCTATTGGCTTCAGTACAGGGAATTTCAAGCTCCTTTAAAACCGGCCTAGGGAAGATTACTCATGCAATCGGTGTTGAGGTAGGAACTTATGTCAACGGTAAGACTCAGGAAACTGACTATGAGATTGAGACGGGTGTGCAAGAATCATCCCTAACTAGCCTCGGTCTACGCAGGGATGATGCTGGGGCCATTAGGGGTGACAAAAAAGACCAAGACTTTTATCATGAGTGGTATGCCTCTTTCTCAATGGTGCCCTCTGCTTTTAAGAAGTTGAGCATTGACTTTACCACTTGGTACACCAATGAGTACGCACCAGCGTATAAGATTAAAACTAGCGGTAAAGAAGAAAGTAGGTATGTATTGGCTCAGTCCACCACTGAGCGCTTAAGGCTCACTTATAAGCTAGGTGAGCGCTTGTCAGTAAGGAATGATTTCATAGCCTATCAAATTGGGGCTTTTGAAAGCCGTAAAGATGAGGGCCAAGAGTCCTTTATAAACGAGTTAGGGCTTATCTACGAGATTCTATGATCTGAGAATTCAAAGCCAAAGATAAAAGTCCATCCACCATAGATAGGGAGGCCTGCTCCCTGCATCACGATAGTTGCTGTGAAACTTCCTGCCTCATGATAAAGATGCTATTAGGGTCTCATATAGAATTATGGCGGGAGTATCATGAATCAATTCAAAGAATATCTATTCCTTTATCTTAAGGGTGCTGCTATGGGAGCAGCAGATGTGGTGCCAGGGGTATCTGGAGGAACCATTGCCTTCATTGCAGGTATTTATGAGCAGCTAATTGAGTCCATCAAAAGTATCTCCTTTTCGACTTTGCTTATTTTGAAGAAGGATGGCTTCAAAGCAGCGTGGGACAGTATCAATGGTACCTTTCTCTTAACGCTTGGTTTGGGAGTCATCACAAGCCTTGTGAGCTTGGCACATGTCATCACCTACCTACTTGAAACCTACCCTGAGATGGTTTGGTCTTTCTTTTTTGGCTTGATCATTGCCTCGAGCCTGATGGTAAAAAGGATGATCCGAACATGGAACCTACCGGTGCTAGGTTCCATGTTAGTTGGTGCAGCAGTGGCGTATTGGATCAGTGTAGCCACTCCGGCTGGCGGAAGTGATAACTTTTTGTTCATATTCTTCTCAGGGGCCGTTGCGATCTGTGCCATGATTCTTCCAGGTATTTCAGGGGCTTTCATTCTATTGTTGCTTGGAATGTATACCTCGATGATTGAGGCCTTGAAGTCCTTTGACGTTCCTGTGGTTACCGTCTTTGTTTCGGGGTGTGGGATTGGCTTGTTAGCTTTTTCTCGGGTATTGTCATGGATGTTCAAAAACTACCATAATGAGACGCTTAGCCTGTTAATGGGTTTTATGCTTGGCTCACTCAATAAAGTCTGGCCATGGAAGTTAACTTTAAAGACCTTTGAAGATCACCATGGAAAGCTGATACCCATTGTTCAAGAAAACATCTCACCTTTGAAATACGAAACCCTAACCCTTAAAAATCCTTACCTGTATCCCTCTGTGGCACTCATGGTATTTGCAATTGTATTTATCTTTTTTCTTGAAAAAATAGGCGCAGAGCATAAAGCATAAGGGTGGAAAAGAATGATGTGTGGCAAAAGGAAATGCTGTGGCTGTTGAAAAAAGAAGTTCTGATCATGATCACTTGCTATGGATAGAGCAAAAAGTTCCTGCTGCTTTTGCAGGAAAACGGGTTCTTGATGTTGGTTGTGGATCTGGGTATCTGTGCGAATATGCGCTGAACAAAGGAGCTAAGAAATCGGTTGGTATTGATATTATCAGCCCAACTGGTGTTGATGCTAGCTCTGATTGGCATTTTTTACAGGTCAACTTGGAGCAGTTGGGGTGGGAACAATCACTGAAGGATCAGGCCGAGTGCGATGAGTTTGATTTAGTTTTGGCTTTAGATATTCTTGAGCATGTAAGCTCACCCTGGAATCTATTAGGGTCCTTGTGGGCTTTGATGACCCCCGGATCTTTGTTGGTTCTAACAACACCGAACGTCAATAGCTGGGAAAGATTAGTCAAGCCAAATCATTGGTCGGGGGTGATCGATCCTCAGCATAAAACTCTTTTTAACAAATACAGCCTAGATTATATCTTAAGAAAAGTAGGATTTGAGGTTCAAACCCTCGAAGCTCCTATCCGAAAACTGTCAGCTTTCAACAAAGTGATGCCAAGCATTGGTGGGCAGTTAGTTTGTATTGCCAATCGTCCCCCCAGTTAAGCTCTATATCTTTTAAATTTATGACTAATTTTTGTTAAAGCCTAAGTTTATTGTACCGATAAGATTCGAGGATCCTGTCGTAAATCTCTATAGATATGGTGCACATAGGTGATCGAGATAATAAAACCATAATTAAAAATGGAACTCTCCTTAACTGCTTCCCTTTCAAACTCGAAAT
>JABSRF010000431.1 GCA_013215275.1 Oligoflexales bacterium
ATCCGTTTCTACCAAAATATAGCGTTCTGATCACACATGAATAGTGGGTAGAATATTTATTTGGAGTTACCTTATCTAGCGATCTGTGTCAGTATGTCACCAGCTTGGCTTTGCGCAAGTTTTGTTGCAATTCCTGTGTATGCTTCGGGCTTTAGGGCTTTCAATTGCTTCTTCACAGAAATTGGCAACTCCACACAATCATCCACCAGAGCGTGAAGTTCCTCAAAAGTAATTTTTTGCCCCCTCGTTTTTGCCTTCAACCTCTCGTAAGCATCCACAACTCCGTAGGCACGCATAACTGTTTGAATCGGCTCTGCTAAGATCTCAACACATGCAGATAAATCTGTGAATACCCGGTCTTGGTCAAGGGAGAGCTTTTTTAAACCTTTTGACAATGAAGTCTGAGCTAAATAATGATGCCCAAGTAATGATCCGCCAGCTCTAAGAACCGTGGAATCACTGAGATCCCTTTGCCATCTTGAAATTGGAAGCTTACGGGCAAAATGGTCTGCGATGGAAATAGCAATGCCAAAGTTTCCTTCTGCATTCTCAAAGTCAATTGGATTGACCTTATGCGGCATGGTGCTAGAGCCAACTTCGCCGGCAATCACCTTTTGCTTAAAGTATCCTAAAGAAATATAGCCCCAAATATCCCTAGACAAGTCCAGGCAGATGGTAGCCCACTGACTCAATTGATTGCACCACTCAGCGATACCATCATGGTCCTCAATCTGAGTGCTCATGGGATTCCAATGCAGGCCTAGGCTACCCTCTACAAAGTTTTTGGCGACTTTTTCCCAGTCGACCTCGGGAAACGCCACCACATGAGCATTATAATTGCCGACAGCCCCATTGATCTTGCCAGGAAACTGTTGGTTTTTTATACACGAATACGATTTGTTCAAGCGATAGGCAAAGTTCACGAGTTCTTTCCCCATCGTCGTAGGACTAGCTGGCTGTCCATGAGTACGAGACAGCATGGGAGCCCCCGCATACTCAACACCGAAGTCACAAAGAACTTTTATAAGACCACGCATTTGAGGTAAGAGTTGCTCTTGATTGACCTTTTGAAACAGGAGGTTATAAGCTAGGTTATTGATGTCTTCAGAAGTGCAAGCAAAGTGAATCATGGCTAAACTAGAATGAGAAACCCCTGATTTTTTAAGAGCCGACCTTAGGTAGTATTCTACAGCTTTAACATCATGGTTGGTCTCGGCTTCTATTTCCTTGACGTGCCTTGCCTCAGCGCTAAAGTCTACCTTGCTCATCTGATCGATTTTCTCAAGGTCGTCGACACTAGGGTTCCAGGACATCGATGAAGAACCTTCTCTGGCCAAACGGCCTAAGTGGGAAAGCCACTTTAGCTCTACTTCAATGCGCGAACATATTAAGGCGCCTTCACTAACATATGGTTTCAAATCCTGCAGCTTTGTTGCATAACGACCATCTACCGGACTGATCGCCCATAAGGGGCCTTCTAATCTATCCAATGAACTTCTCCTTAATGCAATTGGGGCTTCCCTCATGAAAGCCACACAGCATATATGGTCAATAAAAGCGTTTGAAGCAAGGATAAGAGTGGACAAAGCTGGCAGGAATGGACTATATACGACTAGGCAGCGAAACATAGATATTCCGCAAGGGGGGCATATGTCTCAGGTACATATTCTTGTTGGAGCCCAATGGGGAGACGAGGGAAAAGGCAAATGGGTTGACATTTTGTCTGCTCAAAAGGACATTGTTGCACGTTTTCAAGGGGGTAATAACGCAGGTCATACCCTTTACGTCAATGGAGAAAAGATTGTCTTAAATCAACTGCCTAGTGGTATTTTTCAAGATCAGAAAGTATCAGCATTACTTTCAGGGGTTGTTGTAAACCCTGTTCAGCTTGCCTTAGAAATTGATTCAGTTGCAGACAAAGTTTCTCTAGATGAAAACAACCTCTGGATCTCAGAAAAAGCTCATGTCATCACTCCGTATCATATTTACCTTGATCAAAAAAATGAGAGTCAAAGTGCTACTCCAATCGGTACCACCAAGAGGGGCATAGGCCCAACATACAGCAATAAGATTGATCGCACTGGCATCAGGATGATCTCTTATATTGATGATGAGCACCGTAGAGAATGGCTTGCGCACCTGCTGGAAAGCTCTCCGGAGTTTAAGCGTTCCTATGAAGAAAATAAGCAACCTTGGGAAGAATTTGATCAAGCTGCAAAAAAACTAAAGCCTTTTGTATGTGCTGCGGAACAGCGTGTAAGAAATGAACTCAAAAAAGATAAGTCTCTGATGCTAGAAGGAGCACAAGGCACCCTTCTCGACATTAGTCATGGAACCTATCCTTTTGTAACCTCCAGCTCAACAATCTCTGGAGGCGCTATATCAAGCCTCGGAATGGATCCGAGAAAAATAACCAAAATCTACGGGATTGCTAAAGCATACGTTACCAGAGTTGGTGAAGGACCATTCCCTACCGAGTTGAAGGATGAGGTAGGCAGAAGGCTTGGTGAAAAGGGCCATGAATTTGGAGCAAACACCAAACGCCCTCGCAGGTGTGGTTGGTTCGATGCTGTCGCCATGAAGTATGCTGCTGAAGTAAATGGCTTTGACGTGGTCTTGCTTAACAAGATGGATATTTTAAGTGGATTTGAAGAGCTTAAAATTGCAACGGCCTACAAGCATAAAAAATTGGGAATCCTCGATGAGTTTCCAAGCGACGTGCGTATCTTAGCGGAATGCGAACCGATCTACGAGTCTCTTCCAGGATTCATGGAGGAAATTCCAGAAACTGGCACCTTTAAAGACCTTCCTAAAAATGCTCAGGCTTACTGCAAACGCATTGAGGAGCTTTGTGGGATCAAGATTGGGATGGTTGGAACTGGTCCAAGGCGAAATGACTTTATCTCGTGCGATTAAGTGCTGTTTTTCATTCGCACTCTCTCTCAACGCCCTACTTACAATCTTCTTTTTCAAGCTTGAATTCTTGAATTCAATAAGAAAATGCAAAATTAATCTTGCCGTCCAAAATTCAAAGAAAAATTGTACTTGAAAAAAAT
>JABSRF010000432.1 GCA_013215275.1 Oligoflexales bacterium
GAATCAGTCTTCTTACTTTGTTGACAGACGAAGGAAGTTTGAATCTTTCATCAGATCACAATGCAGAATCTAGGTTTTACTACGATTGCATCTAAAAACACTATGGGATAGGTTTGCTCTAAAGGCCTACCTTGCCAGGTATTTACCTCTTCTAAGACGGCATCCGTTACATTAGATATCACAGAGTGTGATCTTTCAGCGCCGTTATAAAGTTCTTTGATAGCATCCTGGATGTCTCTAGTGGTCATCCCTCGAGCGTATAGAGCAAGAATACTGTCTTCAAAACCTTCGAGCCTAGTCTTGCCTTTAGGGATTATTTTGGGCTCAAATGAAGCTTCTCTGTCTCTTGGCGTCTTAATCTTAATTTCGCCCGCCTCGCCTTTTACAGTCTTTTCACTGAAACCATTTCTGGTATTTCTCCTTGGTTGTTCAGCTTTATCGTGCCTGTCATAGCCCAGATGGCAGTCCATTTCGGCATTAAGGCTGGATTCTAAAATGACTTTCATTAGTTGGCTGGTGATCTCGCTTAGATCTTTCTGGCTTTTGACGTTTTTGGCTAGCTCTTTTCCAATCGTCGATATATCCATAACTGATACTCCAAGGCGGTGTTATAAAAACCATAAAGTGGGTTACGCAGTTACACAATTCTTTTTACAGTCCCTCTTAGGAAGGGGTATTTTGATGAAAATATTTTTTTCAAGTACAATTTTTCTTTGAATTTTGGACGGCAAGATTAATTTTGCATTTTCTTATTGAATTCAAGCGAAGATAGTTCGTCCATTTCAGCCTTCATAGAGTGCGCAATCACAGGCCAGAACTGTACTAAAATTAACCATCAATGGGTAGGACATTTATTTGGAGTTACCCTAGGTTATTTGGATTGCTTAGGCAGGAGGTACAGCAACATAAAGCTACCCAATACAGCCGAGAGTGAAGAGGCGATGATGATGGCCAACTTGGCCTCATTGAAGTATTGAGCCTCGGTAAACGCTAGAGATCCGATAAATAAGGACATGGTGAAACCGATACCTGCTAGAAACCCGAGCCCAGTGATATGCCCCCAAGTTGTGCCTCGCGGTTTATCGACCAAGTTTAATTTTGCAGCGATCCAAGATATTCCCGCTATGCCTATTGGCTTTCCTAGGGTTAAGCCGAGGATCACTCCCATGGAAATGGAGCCAAAGCTTACGGTTCCAAGCTGGACCCCAGCATTCGAAAACGCAAAAATCGGTAGGATCAAGTAATTTACCCATTTGAGAAGGGATTTTTCCAAGAACACGGCCGGACTATCTAGAGGTGAAGCCTTGTCGCTAAATATATCATCGAGTAGTTTGGCGGTACTTTGCCTCTTAGGAGCTAGGGGGATGGTGCTGGCCAGCATCACTCCTGCGATGGTTGCGTGCACCCCTGATTTGAGCATGCAATACCATAATGGTATTCCAACGGCTACGTAGAGCGATAGTTTGTTAATCCCAATGCGATTAAACAGGAGGCAAATAGCAAAGAAAGCAAATGCCCCGATTAGATAACCAAAGCCAATCTTAGAGGTGTAGAAAAAAGCGATCACCAGGATGGCTCCCAGGTCATCCACAATTGCTATGGCTGCTAGTAAAACCTTCAAAGATTTTGGGACTCTAGGTCCTAGCATCGAGAGCAAACCAAGGGCAAAGGCGATATCTGTGGCCATAGGGATGCCCCAGCCATTCCGTGCTCCAGGCGCTTGGTTTAAGCTAAAGTAAATAATGGCCGGAACAACCATTCCTCCAACCGCAGCAAAAATAGGCAAACTAGCCTTTTTGAGGTTAGATAACTCTCCCACGACAATTTCACGTTTGAGCTCCAGGCCGATAAAAAGGAAAAAAACAGCCATAAGGCCATCATTGACGATATGGAGGACTGATTTGCTTAAGAATGGATAGTCCCCGACGATAAAGCTTATCTTAGATGCCAGGAAGTCCTGATAATGTTGTGACCATGTTGAATTTGAAATCATAAAACCCAGCAATGCAGCCAAGAGCAGCATGAGGGTTGGAACTATAGACGCTGAATGATCGTCTGAATGAGCCATGAGCTACCTCCCTTCGTCAGTTAAAGTATCGCCAAGAACTTGGTTTTGTTAAATAGATAAATAGGTAAATTTTGATCGGAGGTGTCTATGGATCTTGATAGGAATGCAAATTTTAGACAAATCATCAATGAATCCAGACAAATTATTTTGTGAGTAGAATGACTTTTTTGAAGCTTATAGGTTTGGGAATTGATCCAAATTATCCAAAAAAATATTTCCCAAGAAGTTTATCCCACCCATTCCCTTTTTTAATGCATGATTTAAAAGCTTCTCAAGGATTGGGTCTCTCAGGTTAAAGAGGCCTCTACACTCACCAATGCTATTCTTGGCAATATAGTCTGTAGCTAGATTTAGCTCGATGTCTTCAATGTTGAGCTCAATTTGGGTTGGGGTTTTAAACTCGGTGTTCACTAGTAAACGAATGAACAAATCATCGTGACCACGCAAGTCAATGTTAATATCTCTGCAAGTTGACCTCAGGCCTGGGAGCATCGTGTTGACAAGCTCTATTTTGCCAATTGATACCATAAGCTCTTTTAGGAATATTTCAGCTTTGATGCGATTTTGTTCCCCCACTGGGTTGTTTTGCTCCAATTGCGAGCTTACCCTTACCTGCTCTAGACTGGCCTTAATTGGCCCAAGCATAGTTTCAATTCTCTCTTTTTTCGTAACCATCGGTTTGCGGTTTTCAGGCTTGGAAAACACTGTGCTTGCAGATAGCATAGCTAGGAAAATAATTGAGCACTTTTTCATTGTTTCACCTTTGCTTGTTCTTATGTCAGTAGACTAAACGTCCGAAAATACGAAAGCAATCCATTTTATGAAGGCAGGTTTCTACTCAAGCAGGTCTTTTCGTATTACATTAATGGTGTAAATTTGAATGAGATGGTTGGGTGTCAGCGCTTGAATTCAATAAGAAAATGCAAAATTAATCTTGCCGTCCAAAATTCAAAGAAAAATTGTACTTAAAAAAATATT
>JABSRF010000433.1 GCA_013215275.1 Oligoflexales bacterium
GGTTTCGACTATCAATAGATTCAGATACTAGATGAGTTTAGTATGGTGCTACTTTGTGGAAACTTCTGTTAATATTATGCTCTGGTCCCAGTTTCTTAACTTTGATGCGTCCATTAGAGGCTTCTTCAACTCTTTTGGCCCAAAACAAGCCCGTTTGCCCAGGAATAGATCCCTCAGGAAAAGGCATAACGAACCTCCAAACATGGGTTTTAGCCCCGCTTGCTTTTCCCGATTTACTTAAAAGGCTTCCTGAAATAACTGTTCCCGAAGCCACTTTGGTAAAAATTCGTCTGTCCATTGGAGTCTGTACCATTTGTATCCCTATGGTTTAAGATTAAGGCTTGCCATCATTATAGCGCAGTTCCAATGATGGCAATATACACCTGAGGCCAACTGCTTTAAACCATTGTGGTGGGATGGATTTTGAATTGGGCTCCGGACTGAAGCATTGAAGTGGCGGTATATTTTTGATACTTCCTTCGATAGTTGAAGGCACGCAGAACTAAAGTAGCGTGCACCTCTAAACCAGCCCAATGCTCAAAACTTCTAGCTAAAAGGAAGCCATCATGCCCGAACTACCTTTCTTTAAAGACACAAAAAACATTTACTGCATTGGCAGAAATTACAGAGAGCATGCAAAAGAGTTAAACAACCCGATTCCTGACAAACCCCTTATTTTTTTAAAAAGCCCTGCCTCTCTTCGCTCTCTTGAACCTGTAGGCATGGCATACGCGGACGAAGTCTTTGATTATGAGGCTGAGATCGTTCTGGTCCTAAAGGATCACCTAAAGCTAAACACTCTCTCCAATTCTCGTAACCTTGCTGGGGTTTGCCTTGGCCTAGACTTAACACGCAGGCAAGTTCAGAGTGACTTAAAAAGCAAGGGGCACCCATGGACTCTTGCTAAGAACTTTAAGGGCTCTGCAGTATTAAGCAGTTTGAGTCCTATTGACAAAATCTCTCTTGAAAACAACATAGAGTTTTCCTTTTATCTCAATGATGAATTGAAACAAAGCGGCAACAGCAAGGATATGATGGTCTCCCCCATGAAGCTCTTGGATGAAATATTGAAAGGTGTCGAGCTATTTCCAGGAGATCTAATTTTTACGGGCACCCCCAAAGGAGTAGGAAAGGTAAAGGTAGGTGATAAACTGCGCCTGTTAAGCCAAGACCTACAAGTTGATGAAACTGGTTATTTATGATCTAAGAGGCCTGGATTGCTCTAATTCTAAACGCAATAATCATATTCGTCAGACCTATGAGGCCAGTTAGCACCATTGCTGGTGCATAGCTGTTAAAAATGTAAACGGAAGCAGCAAAGTAAATAGGCCCGAGAGAAGTAGCAAATACCAAACATGATAGCATGTACCCACTAATCTCACCGAGATACCTGCGACCAAAGTAGTGAGGCATCGCTACGTTGGATAAAGTTCCATAACAACCATTGGAAATACCAATGCCTAAAATAGCTAAGCCATACGCAATTTTGTAACTAAAAAACGCGATGCTGGTATAGCCTAGAAAAGCCCCTCCCATCATCAGGCAAAGGATATATTTCAATGGATAACGGTCGGCCAGCCAGCCTGACAACAGGTCTACAGCTCCAGAAACTAATGCGATCGGGATAAAGATTGCGATCGCCGACTCTTTGCCTATTTGAGCCAACTGCGCAATGTCCACGATGTGGAAAGAAATTGCTGTGATCGTTAATCCGTGGAGAGCCATACCAAGGCAGGTACTCCAAAAAGCCATGCTTTGTTTAGCTTCAGCTAAGCTGACTCCCTCCATGTCTTGCTTAGCACCATTCACATTCGGATGACCATCTGCGAGACGCACTCCATCGATATGCAAGCCACACTCTTCTGGGTTATCTCGATAAAAAATCCAGCCTAAAAGGACCACCATCAGGAGGCTTAAGGAAAGGATTTGATAGCTATAAGACCACCCATAGTTGTCGATTAAATAAAGAAAAATGGGTGGCACCAAAGCAAACCCTACCGAAATAGAAAGGCCTGAAAATGCGGAGACAAGACCCCTTCTTTTCAGAAACCATTTGCCAATGAGGTTACGGCTCGTGAGCATCAAAACCCCTTGGCCCAAAAACCTCATACCAAAAAAACCCAGGGTCATACTGACCATGGCAATTGCAAAAAAACCTGGTACTTTGTGAATGGTTAAGAACGAAAAGTACCGATTAAGCTGGCTAAAAAGAAACAGCATCACCGCAAGGCCGAAGCCAGAACTGATCATTAGGAGGCGACCACCACAGCGATCATAAAGGCGCCCCACCCATTTCAACATGAAGCTAGAGCCCATCGTTCCAAGAAAGTAAGCAGTGCATAACTCCATGCGGCTCAGTTGGCTTGCAGCCATTAGAGAGTCTGTAAACACACTGAAACCAATAGTCTGTCCAGGAGCACTTGCAAGCATTCCTAAAATGGCAATTACAAATGCTACCCACCCATAATAGAAGGGAAACATTTTCGGCTTTACAGGAAACTCTGGATTCAACAGTCGATGCATTCGCTCACCCAATCGGTTTCAAACTATGACCACGTTCTAACTAAATATCATGATCCTGTCTTGTACTTTTTCGCTTTTACGAAACAGCTCCCAAACCACTTGAACTCCGTAAGATCTATAAGCCACTCAAGCCAGTCATTCTGCTTGTGATTTAATCATCAAACTTTTTGACTAAAAATGAATCAATATTCTGCAACCGATTTAAGAGTAGGTATTATCATCTACTCGCGGATCTTTAAGACATTGAATTAAAATCATTATTATTGTAATTAGTTTCACCATAAATAGGTAACCCTTAATCTTATAGAGGATTCGTAGTGAAAAACTTTATTCTTAGCTTAGCTTTTTCTATTGCGTTGGCGAAGGTTTCATTTGCTTCAACTGATGATTATTTTGTTGGTGATATATCAGAAGAACTTGAGGAGCCTTCAGAATCATACTTGGACAGAAGTTTCCATCAAAAAATGTCGTTTAGGTTATGATGATCCTTGTAATATGGGACTTTTTAGTACCCTTCGAA
>JABSRF010000434.1 GCA_013215275.1 Oligoflexales bacterium
CTCCTTATGTAAATTCAGCATGTTACATTTAGGAGTTTTACTTATCAAATGGTCCTAAAAACGGGGTCCACTATAGGAACCCCTATAATGATTTGTTTATCTGTTTGTTAAATTTATACATATTCTCAATTTTACAGACTAGATCAAATAATCTTTAAAACAACTCTAAATAGGGATTCCTCTGTATTTTGTCCCAAAATAACCATTAATATGATCAAATTAATATTAAATATGGTCAAATATACTATTGATGTAGCCAGATTTAATGTTAATTTGACCTACTAGATTGGAAGGGTTCTCTTTGATAATATCCCTAAAAATTTGTACGGTTTTGGTAAAGACGATAGGATTGGGACTCAATAAGGAGTGGTTATGATTGAATCAGGATCAGCAGCATGGATGTTTATGTCGATAGCCTTGGTATTGTTAATGACGCCAGGATTGGCATTTTTCTATGGCGGACTTGCATCGAGTAAAGACACTGTGAATACCATGAAGATGAGCTTCACAGCATTGGGCTTGATCGCTGTGGAATGGGCCTTGGTTGGGTATTCTTTTTCCTTTTCACCAGGCAATAGCTTTATCGGCGGTTTCTCGTACTTTGGTTTGAACGGAGTCACTGAAGCTGTGAATGCTGACTTAGCAGACGGCATTCCCCATTTAGCTTTCATGCTTTTTCAAATGATGTTTGCGATTATCACTCCTGCTTTGATATCGGGAGCCATTATTGGCCGAATGCCTTTCAAGTCCTACATCCTCTTTATCATTGCATGGGCTATCTTTGTCTACAACCCAATCTGCCATTGGATTTGGGGCCCTGGCGGCTGGGCTCATCACTTTAGTTCTCTCGACTTTGCGGGAGGCACGGTGGTTCATATTAGTGCTGGAGTGTCTGCACTTGTGGCTGCTTATATATTAGGCCCAAGGACCCATGACTTAGGAAACGCACCTCATAACGTTCCCTTTGTGCTTCTAGGGGCATCTCTACTTTGGTTTGGTTGGTTTGGATTTAATGGAGGCTCAGCCTTAGCTGCGGATGGCTTGGCAAGCTTGGCTCTCGTCAATACGAACTTGGCTGCGGCTGCAGCCATTTGTGCTTGGGTTTTAATTGAGATCTTTAGCCATGGTAAAACCACGGCAGTGGGGGCCTCAGTTGCGGCGGTTATCGGCTTGGTTGCAATCACTCCCGCTGCGGGTTTTGTGAGCCCGCTCTCAGCGATGACCATCGGCTTTGTCACCGCTATCATTTGTTATTTTTCTCTAAAGTCTATTGGAAGAAGCAAGGTTGATGATGCTCTTGATGTTTTTGCCTGCCATGGAGTGGGTGGAATCGCCGGTGCTTTGCTGACAGGGGCTTTCGCGAGTAAATCCATTAACCCAGATGGCTATGATGGGCTGATCTACGGGGGAACTGATCTTATGATCGGTCAGCTGGTCACTGTTCTAGCCACCATTTTATACTCTGCAATCGCAACCACGGTTATCATGAAGGCCCTTAAGCTGACTTTGGGCATCCGTAAAGAAGATGGTGAAGCGAGTGGAATGGACGACCGTGAGCACGGTGAAAAAGCATACCATATTGGGTAATAGTTTTTTCAATCAGCCGCTAGTTTAAATCGCTAAGCTGGGCACTGAAGTTGCGGGATTAGTTTGAAAGACAGCCTTGACTGCAGGTTCTGCTGCGTGAGGCAGTCTGCTTTCAATCTGCGAAGCTAGTTTCTTGACACCAGAGTGGCCAGGATACACTTCCATGACTCGGGCGAGAAACTCCAGTGCCTTTTCGTAATTGCGGCTGAAATAGTAATGCTTAGCCATATAAAGTGCAAGAGAGTGCAACTCGGGATGTCGGTTGATTTCATCTCTGAAGTAGATCTCGACTCCATGATTTAATTCAGGCAGCTTACCCAATTCAATCAGCATTTCTAATGCTTTTTTGGTTTTCGGATAATAGCGTAAAAGTTTCTTCAGTCGATGAAAGCACTTTTCGTAATCATCTAAATGGTACAGAGCATTTGCCAAGCCCCACATAGCATCTTTAAATTTCGGGCTATACGATAAGGCTTTTTGAAACTGCGCCTTTGCGTGACCAAACAAGGAAAGTCGCATGTAGATATTACCAACCAAGCAGCAACGGTGAGGTTGCCAAGGGTTGATGTTAAGTTCTTTTTTTAAATAATCAATCGCTGTGTAGTAGTCTCGTTTCAAGATAGAAATATCAGCGGCCAAGGCATAGTTTTTATAGTAGAGAGGGTATTTTTTGATGCTCTCCTTGACTAACTTATAGGCAGCATCCACTTTGTTAGCCCTTAACAAAACCTGTGCCATAGAGTAGAAGCTGCGCGCACTAGGCTCAAGGGAAGCCGTTGTCTTATAAACGGACATTGCCTTTTGGTATTTTCCGGCTAGAAATAGCTGGTCACCCTTTTGAAACAGTCGCTCCATCTTATTAGGGTTAAGGTAAGACTCCATCATCTTCCATATCTTTTTCTTGATATCTTCAGGCATGATCGGCTTGATACCGAAGTCGCTAACACCTAGGTCTTTTGCCTTGACGATCACCTCTTGCTCGCTGTCACCAGTGACCAAAAGGAAGGGCACATTGGATCTTACTGGCCTTGTTCTTAAATAAGTTAGAACATCAAAACCTGTAAGCCTTTCCATGCGAAGGTCACATATGACGAGATTGATCTCTGGAATGCGTTTAAGCTTTCTGATGCCATCTTCTGCATTTGCGCATTCTTCAATGGACTCGACTCCCATTTCATAAAGAATGCGGGCAAAGGCTCTACGCATGAGCATTTGATCATCGATGATCAATGCTTTAATAGTAATATCCGGATACTGAGTTGCCAAATTCATAAGTTTTTACCAGTGTCTGTGATTCATCTATTTCTATCTTAGAAACAGTAACGGCCGGAGGCTTTGAAAACTAAAGAAATATAAATTATCTATATTATAATAGTTGGTTAGGTAACTCCAAATAAATGTCCTACCCATTGATGGTTAATTTTAGTACAGTTCTGGCCTGTGATTGCGCAC
>JABSRF010000435.1 GCA_013215275.1 Oligoflexales bacterium
TTTTTTTCAAGTACAATTTTTCTTTGAATTTTGGACGGCAAGATTAATTTTGCATTTTCTTATTGAATTCAAGAATAATAAAAAAAGTCTATCTGCCCGTATTTTTTGAAATTTAAATAGGAGAGGCTAAGTTAGGAAAGATTACCACCTATTTAGGAAAACAGATGGTCTTAAAGAGCTGGAGCAGGCCCCTGGTAAGAGGAAGGAACATTCTTAGAGACGCATTTCAGGAATTGTGCTAGAGCTAGGACTTTCTAGCTTTAGCAATTGCTGCTTTACTTTGGATTTGTCCTCCGGATAAGTCATACCAAACCACTGAGAGTTAGTGGGTAAGACCTTAACCTTCAGAATATTTTCTGATACTAGAGTATTGACCGCTTCAGGAATTAAAAATTCTTTCTTGGGATGGGATATATTTTCAGCAAGAAACTTGAAAAAATCGTCTTCCATTGCCTCAAACACCGACTCATTGAACCCCCAAAAGTTCATTGAAACTACCTCGGTTCCTAAAAGCTCGTGACGGTTATCTCCTTCATCAATCCAAAAGAGGCTACCAGCATCCATGATGATATTTTTTCGCTCGACAATGCTCTCTAACTCTTTTGTGCCAACACTCAGCTTACACACGCCTCGACTCACACTACCATGAGGTGAGGTGGTGTTCGCGAGGGTATACCCAACTAAACTGGCATTACACCCTTGCTGGTCCATTCCTTCTAGGAATTCTGCCATCTGCTTAAACGCATCAGGTCCATAATAATCATCGGCATTAATTAATGCGAAGTTGCCCTGCACCTTCCCTTTTACCGCTAACAAAGCTTGGCCTGTGCCCCATGGTTTAATCCTCCCCTCAGGAAGAGTGTATGGTTCAGGTAGGTCGTCCTTCTTCTGAACAGCGTAGGCAATAGGCGCTGTCTCTCCCCATCTTTTTTGCATTTTCTCTTGGCAGATTGGAAGAAAGTCTTCAGCGACAATGATGACAATTTTTTTGAAGCCACTGCGTACAGCATCTCCAATGGAATAGTCCATCAAAACTTCGCCGGATGGACCGACCTCGTCAATTTGTTTCAGTCCTTTATACCGGCTCCCCAAACCCGCTGCCATGATGACTAATGTGGACATACACTGACCCCCCTTGGTATTTTCTATCATAAATTTCGTATCTTATACTGTCATCGAGAGATTTAAAAGTGCTTATAAACAAGCTTGATATCCTTGTGCAAATCTCTTAATAAAAAGTTCAAGCCCGTAAAAACTTATACAAACATAACTAAAACTCAGATGAAATGCAAAAGATACTTAGGTAAATTGAAAAAGCTTAGTGTTTAACCAAGGATAGGCAATAGGTCAAGATTATGGATAAAGAAACAAGTCTAGAGCAGCTCATGCTGCAATCTAAAAAGGTATTTAAAAACTGCTTCCAAAGAGAAGCAAAGGGAATCGTTAGCTGCCCTGGAAGGATCAATATCCTTGGAGAGCACACTGACTACATGGGGGGCCTTTCATTACCTGCAGCTATCAGTCGCTATACCTTAATAAGCTATGCTCCTCTCAAAGAAAAAAAGTTTAAATTCTGGTCCCAATCACATGGAGAGTTTTGGGAAACAGACTTTTCGCTTGCCAAAAGACCAACAAAAAACTGGCAGCTATTTGCCTATGGTGCCTTAAGCATTGTCAAAGGGCTCTTGGAAGATCGGCCAAATGACCTTCCGACCATCGAGGGTGCTTGCTTTTCTATCATTGGAAACATCCCCCTTGGGAAAGGCCTGTCATCATCAGCATCTTTGGAACTCTGCCTATTGAATAGCCTCTACGATCTATTCTCACTCAAGGTAGATCCGATGAATAGCATTCACTATGCTAGGCGCATAGAAAATGAGTTTCTTGGGGTGCCCAGTGGGCTCCTCGATCAATTTGCCTGTCAGTTTTCTGATCGTAATAAAATACAGATCGTAGACTTCAAAAACCTAAGCATGAAGCAAGAACACCACCAAGGACTTGCTGATTGGAAGTGGGTATGCATAGACTCAGGGGTCAAAAGAACCTTAGGATCCAGTGAGTATCCTAAGCGCGTTCAGCAATGCGAACAGGCCCTTGCTACAATCAAGGAGCAAAGGTTGGAAGTAAGCCATTACAGGGATATTTCCGAAGCCGATCTGAGCTACCTAGATCACAATCAAACGTTAAAATCTAGGATGAGCCATATGATCGGTGAAAATCTAAGAACTTTGCAGGGTTTTGATGCTTTAGTTAAGGGTGATATCCCGTTGCTAGGCAAACTCCTTGAGCAATCTCATCACAGTTTGAGAGACCTATTCGAAGTGAGCACTAATGAACTTGATTTCTTGAAGAGTGTTGCCACAAAGCACCCAGCTTGTGCGGGCTCTAGAATTATGGGAGGGGGCTTTGGTGGCTGTACCCTCAACCTCGTAAAAGCTGATAAAATCCCAGATTTTCTCAATCAAGTTCAATCCGTCTACTCTCAGGAATTTCACTTGAAAGGCCAGGGGTTCATTTTCGACTTAGTCGATGGAGTTAAGCTGCAGCAGCCATCACTCCAACAACCACAATAGGACCAGCAAAAATGCCCCCCATTAAGCCTACAATAGCTGATACTGTGTGATCGGCAGCACTACCTTTTTGGCCTGTCACAAGATCATGGGGCTCTGGAATATCTTTGGTATAGTATTTCCGGTAACGATCAGTTAGGTCGAAAAAGGCATCGCTTTCAGACGCAAAGGAAACAATATCCTGAACTGACAGGTAATGCCTATAGTCACCCGACATTCCTAAATCATTAGCATGAGGGCATAAAACACCCTCTAAGTTAGCAATCTGCAAGGCTTCTACAATTGCTCTTTTTGTCAGTGGGCGTACCGAAACATGCATACGGTTTACATAAATCTGTTCGACGATACCCTGCATATAGCGCTCAGCAATGAAAGCTTTCTCTAAGGTAACTCCAAATAAATGTCCTACCCATTGATGGTTAATTTTAGTACAGTTCTGGCCTGTGATTGCGCACTCT
>JABSRF010000436.1 GCA_013215275.1 Oligoflexales bacterium
TTCGAGTTTGAAAGGGAAGCAGTTAAGGAGAGTTCCATTTTTAATTATGGTTTTATTATCTCGATCACCTATGAAAGAATGCTAAAGATTGTGAATGCAAAAAACGTGATCACTTCCTGCAACATCTTTAATTGGGGTGCCGTGAAAAATTCATGACCAATGCGATTAGCTGGAACATGAGCACAGTATTCAAAAAAAGCGATTCCCCAAGAGACTACAATCGCAATCCAGATCGATTGGTTTTTAAATTTTAAATGTCCATACCATGCAAACAGCATAAAGATATTACTCAGTAGCAGTAGGCTTATGGTTTTAAACGCAATCATTTTTTTCCTATTCTGCAGCTTGATCGCTGACTCCTAGAATGGACTTCCATATTCCGAGGTTTGCTACTATATCACAGCATCAAACTAAGTGCAGTATTTAATAGTCATACTTATCAAAATAAACAAGAGGATACGAATTAGGTTGATGCTATCCTTAAATTTTGCCGATAAGAGGCCGTGGATAGAAACATAGTCAAGGGTTACGATGACGTTTAGATTATATTCAGCAATATTGATTGTATTTTTGTGTTCAGTTGAGATCTTAGCTAAACACACCCCCTCTACGATCGAGAAATTTAATTTTTTACTACCTCCAAACATAAACTCACCATATCTAGTTGTTGAGTTTTCTTGCGGAAAAAGCAGCACCTACGAAAGTGACTTAATTTTAGAAAATCAATCGAAATTGATAACAAGGGAAGCAATTAGAAGTGACGAAATCTCAGCTTCTCTGGGTGATAAATGTAAGATTTTATTCAAAGATATTGATAATATTGTAATTGGAGAGTCTCAAGGAGTTTTAAGTCGCAATGAAAAAAATAGATACTTTATTGTTGAGACCAACATATAAGCTTCACAGTCCAAACTTCAACATATCATTTAGTTTTTTTGCACTGAACTAAACCGTTGTTATTATATTATTTTTATAAATCTAGTAAATCAATGCCATGAGATACCGATGGGTGGTTTGTTGTTTGAATCATTAAAGGCCGTTATAGTATGAAAAAATTACGAAGTAGTTTTCATAAGATTCGAAAAATATCTGGCTACTTTTTGATAGCCTGTTTTATGATCTATATGCCACAGGCCAGTGCTTTCACGACCATCACAGGCGATTCAATAGATTTCTCATTTCACCCGTTTCAAGAGAATGATGGATTCTATTTATATGATCAAGAAAGGTCATTGCTACAGCAAGCAGCAAGCAGCAAAAGTTCACTAAAAGATGTCGTTTCAACAATCATATCAAACCATATTCCTGAGGAATTGGACCAAGTTAATATCACAGTTTCATTGGCTCCTAAAAATGACTTATCTCTTTATAGCTCTCAGTCAGAAGAATTTTTAACTGCTGGTTTACAGATCAATGGAATCCCTTTCTGCGAGTATGAAGTCAAGGCCGTTCTAGATAGCCTAGGAAATATTAGTATGCTAGGACGAATTCCAAACCTAGCCGATTCCACTATCGAAATGTCTTCGAATTGGCCTAGTCTTGACAAGTCATGGGAACGAGGGCAAAAAGAGCTCGTTGAAACGACCTCCTTAAAAGGCCATCCCGAGCTTATCAGCTCAAAAAAATGCTACCATATCTTCGATAGCAAATTGGTAGAAATATGGAAGATCGTAGGTCGCATAGCAGGGTACAGTTATACCTTGTTAACAGACTCATCTCAAGTATACCAAATCAGTCCTTTGTTTTTTAATGTCGAAGGAAGCATTCAGTCCTACCGTTATAATGCCAGCCATGGAGAACTAGTTACTTACAAGACTAATCTAGTCGGAGATGGGTTTTTAAGAAGTGTTTTCTTTGAAACAAACACAGACTCTGCACCAGAAACTGCAGTACCCGAGGCCTTTTCTGACGAGCATATTTTCATTTACAACCCTGACGAGCCTGAGTTTACTGAAGCAACTGCATTTATGCACGCAACCAATATGCTCGCATACTTTCAAGAACTCGGATACAAGTTCACTAACACCAAACCAATCCTACTCGAAATTCACGCTATTTTGAGTGGTACTGTAAATAATGGTTTATACCAACCACCTGAAGCCACCGCGGAAAACCAAGCAATCATTTCGGTTGGTGATGGAGACGGAATAATCTTGCAGAACTTACCAACTGATTCAGACGTAATTTCGCATGAACTAGGACATCATATAGTTTTTGAGAAATTAAAAGCTACCACAGGAGAATCTCTAGTCATTCATGAGGCAATGGCAGACTTTTTTGCATTTTCATACAATTCTGATCCATGCCTTGGTGAATCAATTTGTCCAGTAGGCTCAAACATATGTGTGATCGAAGCTGGCTGTCTACGCACAGCAGAATCCGGATTGGTGTACAATAGCGAAGAGTACAACTCAACGGGTGCTCACCATAAAAGCCAGATGTTTTCTGGTCTTTTATGGAATGTAGGTCAAAGAATTGGTTTAGAAAAAACCACCAATATCGCATTCAAATCTTTGGATTATTTTGTAATCGACACTGGTTTTAAAGATTTCCTAGTATCATTATTACTTGCAGATCAGTATTTAAACCAGGGCGAAAATGCTTGCGTTATATACGATGAAGCAACCGCCAAAGGCTTGACAGGTTTTTTAACTGAAATTGAATGTGACAACGCAAACACCTGGCTAGCTCCTGGATCGGAAACTCCTAGTGTACCAAGCGCCGCACCAAAGGATTCTTCAAGTAAGTCCAATATACCTGGGTGTGGGACAGTAGGGCTGCACAATGGTCATTCATCTGGAATTAAGCCTTTTATTCTTTTTATATTATTTGCCTTACCGCTCTTGATGATGCCTTTATCAAGGCGTTTTTCAAAATAAAAAGCTAATTTGGACAACGAGATTTAAGCTAGGCAGGTTTTAGCTTTTTCTACGTATTTAGTGTCTGGTCGGAAACTAAATTCATGCCTTTGTAACTCAGTTTTTTTCATCGCGGTTGAAATTAATTTTCAAAAA
>JABSRF010000437.1 GCA_013215275.1 Oligoflexales bacterium
TCGAAGATAGTTCGTCCATTTCAGCCTTCATAGAGTGCGCAATCACAGGCCAGAACTGTACTAAAATTAACCATCAATGGGTAGGACATTTATTTGGAGTTACCTTATCAAGTCCTAGCCTGTAACGTGCGTAACGATGCTGGGGTTCTTGATATCAGTGACATGAAACAAACATGGACCCTCTCATTCCGTGATGGAACTGCTGTGGATTTTTGGTATGAAACCATTGAAAATGATGATTATCACATAGCATATATAGTTCCTGAAGAATATATTGGTGAGATAAAAGTATCACTTGAGACGGAAGATACTGTCACAATAAAAATTGTCTGGACGGCACCTGAGTCGACCGATGAAGTGATCAGTTCGAAAGGTACCGAAGAAGACGAAGAATCGACAGAAAATGGAAAAGGAGCACTCGAGGAGGACGAGGATGCTGAAGAGGTAAGCCCAGCATCCACTCCTGTGGCTCAAGACCAAGAAATTCAAGAAGATCCAGAGCCTGCAATGGAAGCATTCTCATATGAAAAGGCTGATATCATGGCACTCTGTGAATCAGCAGACCAGGTCCTTGAAACTCAAAGGATTACCTTTCCTGCTAGCTCTGGTTGTGATTTTGGCGAAGGAGGTAACCTAGAAGCTAGGGACTCTCACCTCCAAGCCCAAAAAAGCCAGATTGCGACTCTAAGTTTGAAGCCGGATCACGTAATCTGTGGATTAACTGTGAGGTCGAACAAATACATGATCGACGACTTTGGCAGCTTTAACCTCGATGGTAAAGCGATCTTAGTTAATAATAATGCCCTAATATGCGGCGAAGGCGAGCAGGAAAGCCAAGATAGCTGCCTGAGCACAGATGAAAACCAACTCATCACCTGGGACTTCAATCAGGTCAAAGGAATGGAAATTGACTTTTCAGCTCCTTCCTATTGTTATGGACAGGATGATTCTGAAACTGAGTGCGAGCTACCTGGACACGATGAATATGGACGGATTTTCTATAGGCTTGGCTTAAACACTGCCACAAACCTTGCCTCACAGTTCAAGGATAAAACAGACCTTGATTTTGAACTTGTGACGACCGGTGACAATGACTCTAGTGATTGCCAAAATAGCCGCCTAAGGGTCAGGTTTAGGGTCATGTATGCTCCAATCCCTAGTATCACCGAGGCTCAAAGCCTCTAAACTAATCCAAAAAACTCTTCATTAGATAGGTAGGCTTTATTGCTGACCTTTGAGCCTGCTCAAGGGAAGTAATTCCCGTACCGATTAAAACCGAATCAATCCCCATAGATACAGCACCTTTAATGTCCGTTGCCAATTGATCACCAATCATGACCACATTTGAGCTGCGTGCAAGCTTCATTGTCTTTTGGAATATGGGGGCATAGGGCTTGCCTAAGCGTTCAAATTGAAACTTCTGCTCACCAAACCGCAGTGAAAGAGCTGCTTCAATGCAGTGAGCAACCATCCCAGAGGTATACCCGACTCCAGTTTTTGTAGGGTAGATTAAGTCTGGGTTAGGCAAGAGCATGCGACAGGTTTTACCCCCATTAAACTGCTTGATCAGTGCACTCGTTATGCTCTCAAGTCCTTCAAGGAAAGGGTATCCTGTCTGGTTAGTAACGATGAGGAGATCAAAGTCATAATCATCTGGCTTGCAAATGCGACAGGATGTTCCCTCAAAGACAAAGTGTGAGCTTGCTGGCCCCAGAAGGTACACTTTGCAACCATCTAAACCCTCTTGCAGAATCCACTCACTAACCAGAGAGCCTGAGGTGATCACCTGATCAGAGAGGACATTAATCCCCTTCTTTTTAAGGCCTGCAACCGTATTTTCAACACTTTGAGAACTACCATTGGTGACAATAAAAAACTGTTTCGAGTTTGCATTTAGACGATCGAGAAACTCTGAGGCACCTGAAATAGCCTGCTGAGCATTCACTAGGACTCCATAAGAGTCAAGAAGCACCACATCATATTTTTCTATTATTTGATCACTAGTCGTGTACTGGCTTGTAGGCACCATATATTCTCTTTAAACATCAAAAAAATGGGAAGCTGCAAACTTGCTAGCTTCCCGTGAAAAAAGCCCATTGAAGAGTTTTCATACTTTCTCGCTCTTCTTAGGGTGGGGTAGTCTGTTGGAGATTATTTGAAGTAAGACTTAAGCCCTGCTTGAGTAGGCTTCATAGATTTTTCGCCTTTTTTCCAGTTTGCTGGGCAAACTTCACCGTGCTCTTCTGTAAACTGAAGTGCCTCTAACAAGCGGATGTATTCATCCACATTACGTCCTAATGGCAGGTCATTGATAGTCTGATGCTTAACCACACCTTCCTTATCAATGAGGAACGCACCTCTCAATGCAATGCCATCATTTGGGATCAGCACATCGTAATCCCTAGCAATAGTCTTGTTGATGTCAGCAACTAAAGGATAGTTAACCCCTTCAATTCCGCCATCTTCTTTTTTAGTGTTTAGCCAAGCTAAGTGACTAAATTGAGAATCTATTGAGCAGCCGATTACTTCGCAGTTCAGTTTTTTGAAGTCTTCTAGCTTTTCCTGGAATGCATGCAATTCAGTTGGGCATACAAAGGTAAAGTCTAGTGGGTAAAAGAAAAGCAGTACATATTTTCCGCGATGGTCGCTTAGTTTAAAGTTTTCTTTAAAGTCTCCGTTAACAACTGCAGTCGCTGCGAAGTCAGGTGCTTGTTTTCCTACTAATACTGTCATAATTTGCTCCTTTATTTGGCCATGAGTATATTAGGGTTTAAGTATCAAGAATACCCATTTAGAAAATTGTAAGAGGTTCAACGTATGGCACCGCTTAAATGCAGCTGCCTAAGGAGTTAAGCTCCCCTTGTTACGCTTACTGATAGCCCATTCAACCATCGGCCCTGTTGCTTGTCAATCCTTGCCGTTTCAGATGAATGAGAAGCTTAGGTAACTCCAAATAAATGTCCTACCCATTGATGGTTAATTTTAGTACAGTTCTGGCCTGTGATTGCGCA
>JABSRF010000438.1 GCA_013215275.1 Oligoflexales bacterium
GCATCCGTTTCTACCAAAATATAGCGTTCTGATCACACATGAATAGTGGGTAGAATATTTATTTGGAGTTACCTTATATGGGGAATAAAAAATGGGAGTTTTTGAAAGAGCTGTAAAAAAAGCCAAGTCTTTAGCTGAAGATGAAATCGCTGAACAAGAGAAAAACGCTCAAAAAGAGGTCGAAAATCAGCAAAACCTGATAAATTTGTTTAAATCTTGGTACAAAGAACTCACAGAGCTCATTATCGAAGCTAACGAAGATATTCGCAACTATGGTGGAGAGGGGCAGTTTTTTCCTATAAAAGAGTCCGAAAATATCAGAGATGGTAGCCCGTTTACCATTGGTTTTGGGTTTCAGGATAATCGCTTTCTAATTGAGTGTCACAAATCTTTCGATGAGCAGGGCACTGGTCATATATCAGAGTTTGTCTATTACTTCGAAAAAAGTGCGGAAAAATTCTCCATAAAAGCTGATGAAGCCCTCAAACCGAAACCATTTTTGATAAATGGATCTAAGCCTTCAACTCCAAGGGATTTTTTCGTTACCATCATCGCAGATGCGATGCAGTGGTGGAAGATGATAGGCCCTTTCAAACAAGTTGGATAAAGTTATTTAGCCTTCCCTACCTTTATCAACGGACTGAGATTAGTTTTATAAACAATTCTGGTTTACAACTCCTTTATGAATTATAGAATCCCCTTATATTTGCATTCACAAAGTAAGGAGGAGTAAAATGCTTAGATTCTCAACAGTAGCATTTTTATTGTTTGTAGCTTTTTTAAATGGACAGGTTCAAGCGCAAGACGATCAGGAGTTGGTGTGTAAAGCGTTATCATCTCAGATTAGCTCTTTGAGTGAGGCACTTGAAGAGAGAGAAAACAGCTGGATTACTTGGACAATACAGAACGAGGACTCAAGGCTTTCAACGGTTCCACTTGAAATTGCAAAGGAGTCGTTAAGGTTATGGAATGTATGTGGTGGGGTTCCTTCTATGCTTTTAGTTGCAGGCGCTATCTACCCTCTGGATACCCTAGAGAGGCAGCTTCGAAAAAAAGAAATCGACACGGAGTATACTCGCGCTTTTTTTGATACCGCAAGCAAAGCTACCATGATTGCTATTTATCCTTTAGGGTTCGCTATCAACTTTATATCTTATTCCAGTGCTTTTACTTACAATGAGCTGGTAAAGAAGAATATAAGCTTGAAACTAGAGCAGTTAAAGAAAAAGTATGAAGAAACCTGCTCAAGAGATTGACCTTTTGAGCTTGCCAAATGTGTACGGGTTAAATGATGTATACTAGAGAAAGGGTATCTTCTCTCGTTACAACTTTAGGTCTATGCAAAATTATTGGAAAATCACTCTTTGTTTAAGTAATATTAGATGGATAGCCCTTCTTGGGGCTTGGCAGCTTATTAGCCTACCCTCATTTGCCCAGTCATTCATCGAAGACAGTATTTCGTCGGGGACAGAAGGTTTAGGAAACCACCTATTCGTGCTTAACCCCAGTGCGCACTTGCCATCGCAGATGGAGGTTGACCTGTTCTTTACCAATGGGTTTACAAGCAATAAGTTTGAAAGTGGTAATACTAATATTGAGAACCAGAGCTCTCTAAACAAGATTGGAATGGCTATCGGCTTCGACTTAGGTGGAGGCTTAGGCCTTGGTCTTAGCCACCAGTTGATTAAATCTGAAGAAAAAAATGTCAACACTAATGCTGGTAGAGATGAGTTTGTTGAGACTTTTAATGGGCAATACTCAACCGTAAAAGCAATCGTTGAATTGAGTGAGCATATTACAGCGGGTTTCATGATGCGATTTTTAGACTCTGAAATCAGCTTGGTGGGTAGTTTCAACACCAACCCAGGCTCGGTCACAAACTTTAAACCCTCGCTATTCGGTTCAGGAGGAGGGCTGAATGCTACGATTAATCGACTTCATTTAGGTGCTGCTTACCTGCCAGCAATGAAGGGAAAAACAGAGATTTATAGCGAAGAAAAAATTATCACTGAACCAGGTAGGGTCTTCTTTTCGATTGCATTGCAGGCAAAGCAGTTTAATGCAGGCTTAGTGATCAAAAGGTGGATTTACAAGCAAGATGATCGGGCTCTTGGTACAAGCCTTGATGACGCAAACCAAACTCAGATTGATCTGTTTGGTCTCAATGTGGATCGAAACCTCATATTTGCTCAAGAACAAAGAAAGCTGGGAATGGATTACTTCCTCTCATCAGCTAGTAAGATAAAGATAAGCCTTTCCCAGTTTACAGCTGACATAAATGATGATCCCGTTAACTTTCTTCCAGGAGAAAACCCTGATAGTCCTAAGCTTTCTTATTATGTCGTGCAGGCGATTTTAGCAATTGACAATAAAAAGTTAACCCTAATGGGTGGGCTGACCAAGAGCTTTCAAAAAACAGCATCTTATGGAACTGGAGGAGGGAAAACTTCCTATGAGGGTGACTGGCAAGAGTTGATAGCTGGAATTGTAGCTAAACTCTAGGAAGCGCATTCAGAATGCAAAATGCTTAGATAGTGGTCAAAATTTTACCAGACCGCCTTCCTCTAAGATCTCTAATATATGGGGGTTACGCTATACTCAGCTCTCTTAAGACTCCCTCATGTAATTTTAGGTAGATTTTAATCTCAAAAGCGAATAGTTTAGGGCATCTCGAAAAAAAATTAAGGGGACCCCATGACCGAAGAAAAACAAGCAGAGGGAAAGAAAACCTCATTAGCTGAGAAACAAGCAGAAAAAAGAGCATATTATCTGGAGTTTGCTAAGGATTTGGCAAAAAAAAATGCCTCCAGTTTTTCTGAGATTGGTTACTCTGTTCATTGGATTTACGAACAGCACAATCAAAAGCAAAAACAAGCCTAATTTATGCGTTTTTTCACCTACCATCACTAAGTCTCTTCTGGTACGTAAGCTTAATTAGTCGCTGTAGCGAAATATAAAATACCTTTATTTAAAGGCTTTTGACTTCATATAGCTCTTTACTTACTTT
>JABSRF010000439.1 GCA_013215275.1 Oligoflexales bacterium
GGGATAATTGCTAAACCTATGAGTATCGTGGAGTTAATGACCGTTAGAGTGCGTCAATAGATCGAGACCAGTGCCTCCCCGAGCGTAGTACATATAAATGGTTCCAGGTTCCATGAACAAGGCCCTCTTTTTTTCGGTGAACCCAAGAGAAGCATGGGATGCCTTGTCATCAAGGTAATAAGCTTCTGTCTCAACAATGATCGCTGAAAGCCATATGCCTTGAAACTTTCTGCGTAGAACCTTACCAATCAGAGCCTTAGCAAGCTCTTTGCAATCTCTATCAAAAAAAAGTTGATCTAGCATCTATTTGATCCTCCCAGATTGATAAGCACAACTAAATATAAAGAGAATGCCTGGTTTTTTTAGAATCTTCCAATTTAATCATGCCAACGGGCTTGTATTCTCTAAACACCATGCTCGCTAGCTTGAAATATCGTATTGATATTAAATGTTTAACTGCTAGTTTCCTCAATTACTTTATTTTTACAGTTAGTAGACCGAACGTCAAAGGGGCTCTAGTTTAGGAGACATGAATGGGAATTTCATCAAAAATAAGACTAAAGAGATTTAAGGTTAAGGAAGATTCGTGACTTAAGCTAATCATCCAATCTCAAAATGGAAAAAGCCACAAGTTTCATATCGACGGCTTATCTCTCCATGGTTTATCGGTTACGAGTGATCAAAAAGCTTCTCTAAAAATGCAAGATGGAGAATTAGCGTCGTGCTCGAAAATCGTAGCAAATGAAATAGAAATTCCATTAGGCCGGATTGTTATGCGTCACAACTCTTCTGATCATCTCATGGGTTTCTCTTGCGTTGACGCAAAAATTCCAATAGACGGGGTGCTTTCAAAGTTTATCGACGCAATTGAAATCAACCCACATGAAGTAGAGTTAAATCCCAACAAATTTACTTTGAAAGAATTCCTAGCTGAGCAGAGTTTAGAAAAAGATATTTTAGGAAAATGCAGGCAGTTTGGAATTATGCTGAGAGAATGGGAAAAACAACCTCAATTTCAGTACCGGACGGTTCGCGAACGCTCTAGAGGAACACGCATTAATATCAGTTCGCAAAATCGTCCCGTGGTGGTTATGGGGTCAAATGACTATTTGGGTCTAGCAGATCATCCAAAAGTTATGGAAGCGGCCAAAAAAGCGATCGATATCTATGGGGTCGGGTCGACTGGTTCTCCCCTCACTACAGGATTAACTACGCTCCATGAAGAGCTTTGCGACTTTCTCGCAAGTTTCTTGAAGAAAGAAAAGGCAATTCTTTTTAATAGTGGTTATAATGCAAATTTGGGCGCAATTCAGGGCTTGAGCAAGGACAATGACTTACTCATTGCCGATTTTCTTTCTCATGCCTCTATTCAAGATGGTATGAAGTTAGCATCGTCTTCCATTCGTTACTTCAAGCATAACTCATTAGAGCATTTGGAATCGATTCTAAGGACAAAACGCCATCATTTTGCAGGTTGTACGATTATAACTGAGGGTATTTTTTCGATGGATGGAGACTTACCAAAACTCAAGGAAATCACAGAGCTTGCAAGGCGGTACGATGCCAGGGTGTATTTAGATGAGGCTCACTCCTTAGGAGTGATCGGTAAAACCGGTGAAGGAACAGCTGCACATCTAAAACTAAGCAAGCATGTGGATGTGGTGATGGGAACTTTCTCCAAATGCTTTGGAAGCATCGGTGGATTCGTCGCTGCTGATCGAGATGTCTGCGATTGGCTTTATATGTTTGCAAGATCTCACATGTTCTCGGTAGCCTTGGCTCCACCCACCGTAGCAGGGGTTCTAGCGGCTGGACAGATAATTAAAGAAGAGCCTGAGAGGATCATGCAGCTTAAGTCAAATATCCGCTATTTTATAAAAGGGCTTCAAGACTTAGGTGCTCCTGTCAACGAACATCACGAAAGCTCTGTCATTCCTCTTATCATTGGGGATGAGGAAAAAATGGGCATTATGAACGAATACCTAATCGAAAATGGAGTCTTCGTTGTTCCCATCGTTTTTCCTGCAGTGCAGCGAAATGCGTGTAGATTTAGGTTTACCGTGATGGCTACCCATAGTCAATCGGAATTAGATTTTGTTCTCCATGTGTTAAGAAACGCGATGGAAAAGGCGGACCATAGGTTTTGAGTGACTTTGCCTTAACAGTTTTGATGTACCTTTCTTATTTACTAGGAGTTACAAATAGTCCTCCGGATCAAACAAATTGGCAAGTCATTCAGCGTTGGAAGCAAAACGATGCTGGAATTTACCAGTTTGTAGCAGTTAACAAGGATCTCATCACTGACTGTAAGCAAAGCCCTTCCTCACAAATAGCATTTCCATCTGTAATTCATTCTGCCACCCAAGTCTTTGTCAACAATCAGCTAGTGGTAAAATTTGGAGACCCAAGTTTTAAGCACACGAGGGGGTTTTACGGGGCACCCATTCTGCCATGTGCAGCCCTACTTAATGGAGCCGAAAGTATCAGGTGGGAGGTTAGCTCTTACTCAAAATACTTTGCGAGGTTCAACGATTATCCTAGCATCAGTTCTTCAGTTCCAGTAGCAAATTTTTTCTATGAGACCCTTCCTATCATAGGTGCCGGTGCTCTTTTCATCCTCTGTTTGTTTAACTTACTAATTTTCTATAATAAGGTGTCGCACCTAAAGCTTACCTCACTGGTTCTATCTAATCTACTAACTGGTGTGTATTTTATGGGGACGGTTCTTGAAAATTTTGGCATTAGCATTCCCATGCTGTATGCACACAAAATAGCAGATATTGGCATATGGTTTGGCTTTATATTTTTTATAAATCTATTGCATTTAGAAGAAATTATTCCAAAAATAGCGAATTATATTAACATGGGTACCTGCTTCTTGGCTATGTTAGTTATCGCTTTTGCCAGTGATGCAGACACCATTCAGTGAAGTGGACCCCACTGTCCAGACCAAAAATAGCTTTGTATAAGTAAAACTAAAACTTGTTATTGAATGCTATA
>JABSRF010000044.1 GCA_013215275.1 Oligoflexales bacterium
ATATTTCGAGTTTGAAAGGGAAGCAGTTAAGGAGAGTTCCATTTTTAATTATGGTTTTATTATCTCGATCACCTATGTTATAAGAATTGAAAAAATTTGTATACAAAAACAATTTTGGAAAAGCAGTTAATCTTGATTTGGGGAGGGGAGGATTAGCCCTTCATTGAGTCACAGATTTCTGTGAACAAAGCTAGTAAGCTGCAGCTTCTTGTTTGTAAGCTTTGCCATCCTTTATGAGGTCTTCGCGAATCTGTGGCCGGATGTCGTCTTTTTTGGCATATAGGTAGACTGAGAGGTAGGCCTCCTCTGCTTCTGAAAATGCTTTACGGAAGGCTGTAAGTACAGCCTCCTTGCTTAGGTTTTCGACAGCAGTGGCTATTTTTTCTTTGTACTGGAATTGTCCACCGAGGATGATTGTTTCAAAAATGTTTGTTTGGTGCTTCTCAGCCATAGTTTTATCTGATTCTCTTAACTCTGTGGCGACCGCTTGTTTGTAGGCCTTCAATTTTTCCTCGCTTAAGGATTCTAACTCCTTCAGTGCCCCTACTTTCCACTCTTCAACCTTTTTAGATATGAGGAAGGGGTTGTACTCCGAAGACTGCACCAAGAATAGCATTCCCAGTGATTTTTCAGAGTGATTAAGGCCACTGTAAACAACGTAGCCTAACTGTTGCTTTGTCCTCAGTTCAGTGAAAAAACTCGTTTTTAAGTGAGCGTGCCCAACTCTTATGGCGGCGTTTAACTTAGGATCACGAACCCCAAATTGGGTACTGCTTCCCCAACAATGATTGTGAGAGTCCGAAGATATGAGCTTTGCCTTTGGGGCTCCTGGCGTGAACCGAATGGTTTCGACCTGCTTTCTCTGGTCTACTGGAATGGGTTTTACCTTTAGGTTTGTATAGTAGCTAGTGATTGCTTTTTTCAGGTCATCAGGGCGCAGGCTACCGTATGCAGACCCTTCAATCGCAAGGTCTGTATATAAGGTTGAGGCATAGTCCCTTAATGCTGATAACGAAATAGGGGTGATCAAATCCGTGTCGTCCGTAGGGTTGAAAATCTCATCTCGGTGAATCAAACTTTTGGAGCTTAAGAACTTAATCTCATACAGAAGCTGCTGGTAAGCGACGTCTAGTCTTGCATTCGCAATATTGCGCTTTAGGTCATTTTTAAGTGACTCGAACCTCTTCTCATCAATGGTGATTTTCGTCAGTTTCGATACCAGCTTTTCCATCAAGTGAGGAATGCTTTCAGCATAACCAGAAAAATCAAGCTGTATTCCTCGGTCTGATCGAGAAACAGAGTAATTCAGTCCTGCTAAGCTAATATCATAGTTCCACTCATTGAGGCCCTCCGAGAGAGCCATGGTATAAAGGAGAGACATGATCTTTGCTTGTGGGCTTGTATTAACCTTGTTGTTATATAGGAGGAGCTGGACATTCGCTTTAGGAAGCTGAAAGTAATCATCTTGTTGAAACCAAAAGACACCCCACTCATTATCGATGAGCTTGTAGGGGTTTGTCTTTTCTTTAGAACTTAAAATTTCTAACTTTTTTGGAATAAAATCATTTTCTTCAGGCAGTTTGAAGTAAGGGTCCTCGATGACGTTTTGCCATTTGTTGATGTGATCTTGTGAGATTTTTTCGACTTTATATTGGGTTCTATAGAATTTCTCAACTTGGTCAGTCTCTGCCTTCTTCGTGCTAAAAACTGCACTTAAACGGTTGGGCGTCAAAGTGTTCAAGAAAAAATTAAAATCTTCTTTACTATATTCATGAATCAGCATTTCGCGACGGTCAATTTCAAGGGAAGGATGGTCGTGCATTTTTGAAGCGTAAGCTGCAACTACGTAGCTGCCTTCTTTTAAGTCTCGATACACAAAATTGATATCAGACATGGTTTTACGTTCTTCATAAATATAGTGCTGGAGTCCTTGCTTTCTCAACATCTTTACGTAGGAGAAAAACAATTCGATGATACGTTCTTTTTCCTGAACCCCCTTTTCCGTAAGGGTCATGTCTACCTGAAACATACCTGCATAAGAGCTTGATTCCAACCATGTGCTGAGGCTAGTTGCTAAGTTTTCTTTTTTTAACTTACTGAGTAGGGAGCCTTCCCCCTCATGGCCAATTAGGTGGCTAATTGTTGAACCCGGTTTTGACTTCCAGTAAGGGTCTTTGCTTGGTGTGGGGAAAAATAAATTCAGTTTTTTGATGTCCTTAACGGGTTTTATGCTAATAATCCGCGGAAGCTGATCTACTGTAAAAATCTCCGAGTCGTACTTGTGCTTTTTGCGATCGTAATTTGGAACAGAGGAGAAGGTCTTTTCAACAAGGTCGGTAAGCTTGTCCAATGAAAATTTAGAGAGAATCGTTAACTTCATCTGATTAGCAGAGTAATGACTCTTATGGAAATCCAAGAGGACTTTACGAGTTACGTTTCCTAGGGTGTGCTTGTCTCCTGTGGAAAACTTTTGCCTTGGATGTCCATCCTTATGGAGCATCCGAACGACCATCCTGGTTCTCCAGTAGTCGTCTTGGAGGTTTTTTTGGTGCTCTGAATGGACTGCGTTAAGCTCACGTTCAACATATTCTGGGTTGAAGGTTGGTGCGATGAAAAATTGGGCAAATCGATCAAGAGAGCCTTCAAAACCATCGTGATTGACCTCGAAATGATAGTTGGTATTTTCTGCGGCGGTGTAGGCGTTGGATGAGCCTTGGTACGAGTGTAGGTAGCGGCTATACTCCTCGATATCTGGGTATTTTTCTGTGCCTAAAAAGAGCATGTGCTCAAGGAAGTGCGCCAAACCAAGGTGCTCCTTGGGGTCTTCTAAGCTTCCTACACCCACATCGATTGCGGCCGCTGATTTATTTAAACTAGGATCTGATATGAGCAAAACCTCGAGTTGGTTTGGGAGGGTGAGGGCCTTGTATTGTCTCTTGTCATTGGGGTGCTTCCAGTTGAGGTCTATCAAAGCCTGCCGTTCCTTATAGATGTATTGACTTAATTTCCCTGGTATAAAAAAAATTCCCGCGGCCAAAAGTGCCACTACTAGAAGTGCGTAATGCCACCTCATGTCTCTCTCCCATAAAAAGTGAAACATCTTCAACTTTAACATGGAGACGGTGAAGTTATGAGCTTATTTATCCGTAACCTTTAAGAATCCATATCGTACAACAGTAGGTTTGGCAAACTTATCAGAGGGATATGACTACAAGATACCTCTTTTAGAGACTTTGCAGCCATGATGGAGCCGACGGTTAACTAGTAGGTGCTTTGGGAAAAAATATCGGGCAATGAGCAGAGTTCAAAGGTAGGAACTCAACTGAAAACTTGCTTGGGGTAGTTGATGAGGATGTTAACCTCTTCTCCCTTTTCCAGCCAGTTTCCTGTGGCAACAAAAAAATACTGCCAGAGTCCTTTGTAAGAGATACTCGAGATGAGAGCGTGTCTTTTGTATGGTACGCTTCAACTTTATCCAAAGCACTGACATTGATTTTTACATCCACTCTATTATCAGGTCCTACGGTCGAAACTACGATACGTGCCATAAGTGAAAACCCTTTTATAATATGATTAGGCCGAGAAGTTGGTCTTATGGCCAAATACCTTCTTGTTATTAAATTAAATTATATGCAAATTCCACCTAAGTTATGGAACCTATTTTTTCGCTCATACTCAGGTGCTTAAGTCAAGGCAACAATACTAGTAGCTGCCTTGGTATTTTTTTTCGACCAAATTGTGTTATTCTTGGCTTGTAAGTTCATTGGCTGGATTAAATTGCCGGAGAACCGATGCTCTTAACAAGGGAACCTAATCTGTCCGCGGTGTGCAAGCCCTCCATTTCGCTACATTAAATGCGAACACAGGTAGAGGGAAGCCTAAAACGGTCGTGTGGCACCCACCTATCAGAAGGTGGGTTCTACCGTGCATTGATCTGGTTGATGAACTTACACTTCCTTGTTGGTTCGGGCGTTCTTGAGACTGGTTCCCTAATCCCCTTGCCAAGCGCATGTTCTTATCACTTAATATTCTCAAAGCTTTTTTTTTCTATATGATGCTTATTTGGTATTGTATTGCTCTGAGTAGCATAAAATGAACCTGTATAGGCATGAGTATGGAAGTTTCAAAAAGAATTAGCAGTTTACAAGTATCTCCAACCGTGGCTTTGAACAGTAAGGCTAAGCAATTAAAGGCAAGTGGTGCGGATGTACTAAACTTTGCTGTGGGTGAACCAGATTACGGTACTCCTAAAGAAGTGGTTGATATTGCAGTTAAAGCCCTGCAATCAGGTAAAACTAAATATGGCCCTGCCGGTGGTGGAGTGCCATTCCGCACCGCCATAAGTGAAAAGCTATCAAGAGAAAATGGGCTTGACTACCCGCCTGAACAAATTGTTTGTGGCATTGGAGCAAAAGAGATCCTATTTCATATATCCCTTTCTTTGCTCAACGATGGAGACGAAGTACTTCTTACAGCACCATTTTGGGTGAGCTATCAGGACCAAATCAAAGCAGCTGGTGGAATTCCGGTACTGATCCCCATGACAGACGGTAAGCCCTGCTTTGATCCCAAAGTTATTGAGCAATATAGCAGCCCTAAGACTGTGGCTTACTTACTTTGCTCCCCCAATAATCCAGCAGGGTATGCCCTGTCTCAGGATGAGCTTAAGGTTCTAGGCAACTACCTCGCTGAGAAAGATTGGTGGGTGATCTCAGATGAGATCTATGAATACCTAACCTTTGACACCCCTCATACCTCACTTCTAAAGGTCTGCCCCCAACTCCGCGAGCAGTTTATCTTGGTCAATGGTATGTCCAAGAGTTTTGCGATGACTGGCTGGAGAGTCGGATACTGCTGTGGGCCAGCTAAAGTCATGAAGCTTGTCAAAAGCTTGCAAAGCCACTCGTCCACGTGCCTTCCGCCATTTGTCGAGGAAGCTGCTTGCTGGGCGATGAATCAAGGGGCGCCGTTGATGGCGGGACAAATATCTCTGCTAAAATCTAGGAGGGATTTGGCTGTGGACTGTATTAAGTCCATCAAAGGTTTGGACTATATTCAGCCACAGGGTGCTTTTTATCTTTTTATTGATGTGCGCTCTGCCCTGAAAGACAGCAAGAAGTTTGGTGAACTCGATAGTATGGCTTTCTGTGAGTATTTGCTTGAAGAGAAGCACATTGCTGTTGTCCCAGGCGAGGCTTTTGGTAGCCCAGGTTATCTGCGTTTGAGCTATGCAACGGACGAAGACACCATCCGCAAAGGGACTCAAAGGTTGCAAGAGGCCGTCGAAGCCATATAATGGCCGAGACATTGGTTTGGTCTCTCAATTCAAAAAGACAAACTAGGCCCAAGATCGCCAGAGCCTTTAAGGCTTTGTGATGAGGATTTGAGGTTTAAGGACCTCTATATTTCAAGGAACCTAAATTTAAAAGCGAGTAGAACTGTGGCAAGCCTCATAGATAACGCACGAAAACTACAGGAAGAATTCACTGCTGAAGCTGGCAAGGTTAGAGAAACCCCGCGCTCGAGCTTAATAGAAGAGCTACGCGTGAGTTGGTTAGGTAGGAAAGGTGCTCTCAATAAACTGTACGAAGACCTTAAGTCAGTAGACAAAGCAGAGCGACCAGAAGCTGGTAAGGCTATCAATCAGTTGCGACAGTCTATCGAAAAAGAGGTGAACGAGCTTAAGGAATTAGCAGTAGGCTTTGAGATTAAAGAAAAGCTTTCCCGCACTCCGGTAGACATAAGCTTACCCCTTAAGGGGGAGTTGTCACAGGGCTCTCTGCATCCTGTGACACTCATGCGCAGCCTACTCCTTAAGGCATTTAGGCGACTTGGGTTTACCGTCTATGATGGGCCGGAAGTTGATCAAGATTTCTACAATTTCAGTGCACTCAATATCCCTGAGCATCACCCTGCAAGGGATATGCAGGACACCTTTTTTCTTAAAGATAAAAACTTCCTGTTGCGCACCCATACCTCAAATATACAGATTCACGCAATGCTTCAAGAGAAGCCGCCCGTGCGTCTGGTTGCTCCAGGAAGAGTTTATCGGGTTGATAATGATGCGACTCACACACCCATGTTTCATCAGATCGAGTGTGTTGTGGTAGACCGTGGGATCTCTTTTTCTCACCTTAAGGGCATCATTGATTCTTTCCTTAAGAGTGTCTTCGGAAATGACCTACAAACTCGCTTTCGCCCAAGCTTTTTTCCTTTCGTTGAACCGGGCGCAGAGGTGGACCTTCAGTGTACCATTTGTAGGGGGAAAGGTTGCCGGGTTTGTAGCCATACCGGTTGGCTAGAGATTGGGGGGTCTGGAATGATTCACCCCAATGTGTTTGAGTCCGTACAGTATGATAGCGAGGATTATACAGGCTTTGCGTTCGGTTTTGGAATAGACCGCATGGCAATGCTTGCTTATGGGCTTCCTGATCTAAGGCAGATGTTTACTGGAGATTACCGTTATCTCTCTCAATTCCCCATTTATCGCTAATTATTGAATATTTTTAAGGGCTCATCATATGTTGGTATCACTTAACTGGCTCAACGAATACTGTGATCTATCCGATCTATCTCCCGAAGTCATAGCAGAAACATTGACGCAACTTGGGCACGAAGTTGAAGGCACAGAGGTCCTTGCACCCTTGCCTAAGGGGGTGTTAGTTGGTCAAATCAAGACTGCAGCGAAGCATCCGGGCGCTGACAGCTTGCAAGTTTGCGAAGTGGATGTGGGAGCAGACTCCTTACTTAAAATAGTTTGTGGCGCTCCTAATGCTCGCAGTGGTTTGAAGGTAGCAGTTGCTACCGTTGGAACCCAGCTAGCGCCAGATTTTAAAATCAAAGCAAGCAAGATTCGTGGCGAGCCTTCGCAGGGTATGCTTTGCAGCGAAAAAGAACTCGGAATTTCCGAGGCTAATGAAGGCATATTAGAAATCGAAGCAGACTGGAAGCTTGGCTCTGTGCTCGCAGACCATGTGAATACAGGTGATGTGGTCCTGGACCTGTCCTTAACTCCCAACCGAGCAGATTGTTTGAGCTATGTTGGCTTAGCTCGCGACCTCGCTGCCAAGCTTGGCCGAAAACTTAAGCTTCCTGAGGTAAAAGCTGGGCAAAGCGAGCTTCCCACGAGTGAAAAAGTGAAGGTCAAGATAGCTGCAGATGCTGGCTGCGCCCGTTTTACGGCCCTTTCTATTCAGGGAGTGAAAGCTGTGCCTGCTCCCGACTGGATGCAAAGAAGGCTAAAAGCTGCTGGTATTAGGCCTATCAACCTATTGGTTGATGTGACTAACTACGTCATGTTGGAGATGGGGCAGCCAATCCACGCTTATGATGAGCGGTTTCTGGAAGGTGGCCTTATAGAAGTGCGCTCCGCAACCCTTGGTGAGACCCTAGAAACCCTCGATGGCAATACGGTAAAGTTAGAGCCTGGAGACCTATTAATTTGTGATGGTCAAAAGTCTGTTGGCTTGGCTGGGATTATGGGTGGAGCTAACTCCGAGGTTAAGAGTGATTCAACTGACTTGATCGTTGAGGTTGCACATTTCTTCCCAACCCAAGTGCGTAAAACTGGCAAACGCCTGGGTTTACACACAGAGGCATCCCACCGGTTCGAAAGAGGAATCCATGTTGAAAACATTGATCAGGTTTCTCTAAGAGTCGGCACCCTCCTTGAGCGCTGCTTAGTGGAAGTTGGCGAGCCTGCACCACAGGTGAGTCGTCAAATACTCGATGTCTATCCAGCACCACAAACGCCCTCAAAAATAGCCTTAAGGCTACCCAGGGTGCGCAGCTTTTTAAACCTCAACCAGCTAAGCTTAGATGATTGCGTGCGGCACTTAAGTGCTCTTCAGTTTAAGCTTATTGACAAGACCACTGAGAGGATGCTTTTTGAGATACCAGGGTTTAGGCATGATATTGTTCGCGAAGTGGACCTGATAGAAGAAGTTGCACGTATGGAGGGCTTTGAAAAAGTACCCTACGAGCTTCCACGTATGAATATCACACCTAACTTTGAGCACCCGATCATTGAGTTTACTGACCATGTGAAAGTTGTCTTGGCTCAGCTTGGTATGACAGAAGCTATTTCGTTTCCGTTTCATAGCCTTGTGGATTACGAAAAACTTGCTCTTTCCGCCGGACACCCATATTGGCCAACAAAGGAGCTGCTGAATCCTCTTAATGAGGAAATGGCCTTTATGCAAACCTCACTAATTCCGGGCTTGTTGAAAGCAAGCCGCCTCAATAGGCACCATGGGCACAAAGGTTCCCGTTTGTTTGAGGTGGGTCGCACTTTTTATGACTTCAATGCCGCAGCCCTCGATAAAGAGAAATACCCCCTATTCCGTGATTGGGATAGAAATGAACTTCACCTCACTGCAAAGGCTCATGGGGAGACCTCTAGGCCTACTGAGAGAAATCTAATAGCAGGTATTTTTGATAGCCCCTATCGGCAACAAGGTTGGAACCACAAAGAGGAAGCAGCACACTTTTTCCATGGTAAGGGTCTAGTCGAAGCACTTTGTGCCAGCTTCGGGTTGCGTAAACTTGAATGGCATCGACCTTCCGAGGCTGAGTTACCATTCATGCACCCAGGTGCCTGTGCAAAAATAGTGTCAGGAGAGCATGTTATAGGCTACGTAGGAAAGCTGCACCCTACGGCAACTCTTAAGTGGGAGCTGGGTGGTGACTGTCCGGTGGTTTTTGAGCTGGATATTGAAGCCTTTTATTTAGCCCAGAATCAAGAATTAGAAGTTGACCCAAGGCCGCGAAAATTCCCAGCAGTTGTTCGTGACTTTGCCTTAGTTGTGGAAGAGGGCCTTAGTTATTCTGATCTTGAAGCTGCAGTTAATGAGTTCCCCAAGAAAAAGCATTTGAAAAAGATGCACTTGTTTGACCTGTATCAAGGAGAGCACATAGATGCAGGGAAGAAGAGTATGGCAGCATCCTTTGTCTTCGAGTCTCTTGAAAAAACACTGACTGACAAAGAAGTTGAGAAAGAATCTCAGAATCTCTTGCAGTGGTTGAAGCAAAAAGTAGGCTCAGAGCTTCGCTAATAAAAAGTTTAAGAAAACTAAGTTATCTATAAAAGGTCCCCACGAGCGGGACTTTTCATATTCTAAATAGGTGAGGCTGCCATGCTATTGAAAACCATTATTCAATTAGGGGTTTTTTTACTTTCCTTTGAGTCGTACGGCTTTACATTGGCTACCATCAATGGCAAGGATCTTACCGAGGACCAGTTTCGCCTTGCCCTTAAGTCTTTAGGTTCCCATGGGTCTATTGTGGCTGAGCATATGGAGCTTAGAGAGCGATTCTTGAACCATTTGATAGAGCTTGAGTTGAAAGCCCAAGCAGCCAACAAGCAGAATTTGCAGAATAGTGAGGAGTTTAAACAAAGGCTTGCTCAAGCAGAAAAGCAGATTCTTGCATCTTTATTGACCGAGAAATGGATGGCAGAGCATACAAGCGATGAATCCCTTCGAGCATACTTTGAGGCAAACCATGAAATGTTTTACCGTCAGGAGGTTGAGGTTTCACATATCCTTTTAAGTGATGAGGCTGATGCCCTTAAAGTACTTGGACTCGTGCAAAAAAACCCTTCAAACTTTTCAACATTGGTGCGAGAGTACTCATCCTCAGTTATTGAAAGCGAGGGCAAAATTGGTTGGCTCACTAAAGGAAGTCAGCCTATTCCATTTGAAAAAGCTGCATTTACAACCACGAAGGGCAATGTTCATCCAGAAATTATAAAAACAAGCTCTGGCTATCATATTCTAAGGGTGGATGATGTGAAATACCATCAAGATAAACAGTTTACGACTTTAAAGAACGACGTAAAACATGCTCGCACACGTGATATGCAGTATGAATTAGCTCAGACTTTACAAAAGGATGCCGTGGTTTCAACCAATTTAAAAGCACTTAAAAACTACAGGTAATTTTTCAAGCTATGCTTTTTTCGTCTTATTGAAGAAAAGCACTTATCAGGCTGCTAGTTTTTGTCCTAAGTAGTATCCGAAAAAACAAAAGCTAAGGCATATGATGAGAGTTAGGCTTAGGTAGAAAAATGCAGTGATTGCTTTTTGATTTGTAATGAGGGTCACAATATCCACAGCAAAACTTGAGTAAGTGGTTAAGGCTCCTAAGAAACCTGCCATAATAAAAGCCTTTACTCCAGGTGGCCATAAGTTCCAAAAAGGTATCAGCAAACCTGCTATAAAACAGCCCAAAGAGTTTGCAGCAAAAGTTCCCAATGGGAAACCTTGTGCTGATTGCCCTAAGAGTAGGAGAATAAGATTTCTAAGCATCGCTCCTGTAGCGCCACCCAGAGCGATGTAGATCCAATGAGCCATATCACCTCACCTAGAAATGATTAAAGTGAAAAATTCCAGAATACAGGGAATGGATTTTATTTGATACTTAAAAACTTGGATAAAAAAAAACCCACTTTCGCTAAGGCTAAGTGGGGAAGTCTAAGGTGAGATGTCACCTTAAAAGTTATGCTTGGTTAGATTGTTTTTCTAATTGACCAAGCATTTTTTCTTGAAGAAGCTTCTTCTGAGCAGAAAGCTCAGCCTTTTTTCTTTCGCGATAAAGCTTTTTCTTCAAGGCAATTTTTTCCTTGTTAGCTTCTCGGTAGAGCTTAGTCTTTTTAGCAACTTCGTCTTTGTTTTTTTGGTACCAAGACTTTGCATAGTCTGCGATTTTGTCTTTGTTAGATTCTCGGTACTCTTTTGCGCGCTCTGCAATCTTCCCTTTGTTTTTCTCTCTGTATGATTTAGCGTAAGCAGCGATAGACTCTTTGTTCTTCTCTCTGTAGTACTTACGTCTCATAGCGATTTTATCTTTGTTTTTCTTATAGTACTCACGAGCATAAGCAATTTTCTCTTCTCTCGTTTTTCTTTTTCTTATAACCGCATCAGAAGTCATGTCTTCTCCAGATGCTGCTTTTTGAATTTCATTTTCATTTACAAAGTTTTTTTCGCTAATTTCCATGCTTTGTTCCATAATTTAGTTTTCCTATCTACACATCATCAAAAACATAATCAAAGTTACTTGCTATATTTAGCATCAAACGCAACTAGGAATAAAGTATATTCGTACAAAATATCTCTTAAGAGAAAATTAATGGTAAAGATATTACCATTAGAGCCCAGCGCAACGTGTAAATTGGTTAAAATCTACCCAAACAGATTCTCAAATTCTCGTCGTATAGGCTCAATTAGGCCTTCAATACTATTGATTTACAGGATAATTTCTACCCTTTTTCTCGAAAAAAAATAAAAAGGTGAAGAGCTGGATGGTTTTTTTGTGTTGAAAAAAAATAATCCCTGCTAATGAAGCAAGGACTACAGAGAGAGGGTTTATTTTAGGAATTATTGTCTCTAATCATAATATTGCAATAAGGGTACCAGTTGCTTTTTAAGATAAGTAAACGTGATCTTAACAGGTTAAACAGCACGTTAGTAATTGTTCACCAATGCTTTTGGCGATGTAGCATTCGGCTGTCTAATCTCTTTATAGATTTTTTGATATATCATCGATAAATCAAGCACCGAACTTCACGGAAAAACTGGCGTTCCTGGACTTTACCTTATATTTTCGATATCTTAATTGGTGGGCGAAAGTCGAAGGAATGCTACCTGGCAGTTTTATTTTATTTAGGCTCATTTTTAAGGGTAGGTAGCAATAATCACGGGGACACCACCATTGCGACACTACTTTATCCTTTTTATGCTCGTATCTTATCTATTCGCTTATCCCTGTCAATCTCAGACAGCAAAAGAGAGCGATCTAAAAAAAATGACTGCCGACCAAATTGCGTTACTTAAGTCGCAGTTGCAATCCTATGAGGGTGAGGGCTCTCAGCCCAGTAATGGCGAGTTTGCCTCAAGCTTCTTAAACCATGATTATAGTTCTTTCCAAGCCTCAAATTACCTGAGGTTCTATCAAGCCTTGTCTTACTTACTGGCTAGCCAGAATAATAAGTCTAGCAAAAAGGAAAAGCAGGCCTATTTACAACATAGCCTGAGCTTATTAGACAACATTAAGTTTGAAACCAAGAAGCAAAGTTTCGACTTGGATCATTGGCGAAGGCAAGTTATCCATCAATTAATCATTTTTAGCTTCGAAGACAGGGCTTTCTTCAAGGTCATCAAGTATGCGCAGTTACTAGCGGATAAGCCTATGCGAACGGAGCATCTTAAGCTCGTAGCTCTGTCTTACTTTGAAACGAAACAGCTCACTAGGTTTCAACGCTTTACCCTTAAATACCCAAACCTGCTAGAAGATGAGCAAATAAACAGAACGATTAAAAACCGTAAAATATTGGCTACCCTCAAGAAAAAAATTTCACTCAATGCTTCCCAAGCTGCCTATAGAAAAGGTGAAAGGATCTTTCATAAGAGGCCTGAATGGAGTGGATTTCTTGCTCAGATCAAAGAAAGCTATTTTGGTGATCACCTGCAAGCCTTTAGAAAGTTTACCAATCGTTACTTAGAAGCCTTAGAATCTCGTGGAATCGATAAGAAAGGCCGAAAGGCATTTGTCAAAGAGTTTGAGCAGTCCCTCACAAAGGTGCCTCCAAGCTTGGTCCTGCATTACATTAGAAAAATGTGGCAGCGTCAGTATCTAGACAAAGCAGTCAGTGCTAGTGATGTGTTTTTACGTCAATTTAAAGGGCATCCAGACTATTCGATTGTCGCCTATGATCGTGGCAGAATTTTAGAGGATCAAGGTAAGCATAGCCAAGCACTAAAGAGTTTTAAGGACCATGAAAAATGGATTAGGGGTACGACTCACGAAGAGAACCATGATTTTCGTAAGGCTTGGCTGTCATACCTAAGTAAAAATAAAGAATCCTCGATTTTGTTTGAAGACTATTTGAGGAAGTATCCCAATGGAGAGTATTACTCAACTTGCTTTTATTTTTTGATTGAAGTTTTGAAAACACAGAAAAAGGTCAATAGAAAACATTTAAAAAGCAGAGTGGAAAGATTTACCAATAGCCAACCAATGAATTATTATAGCCTCCGTTTACTTAAGGAGTGGGCATTACCAAGGTCCCTTGTGATGAATCAGCTAGGAGGAGGCGCAAGGCCCGTAAACCATGATGCAAACCAAATCTTTAGCCTAGGTTTACGAGAGCAGCACTTATGGGACTTGTATCTGGAATTGAGAGAATTTGGCCTTCATGACGACGCTTATTTTGTACTAACCGAGTTGTCTGAACTTTTAGCTAAGATTCCTGAGTGGTTTGCTTATAGTATCAAGGAGGCAAAACATTTTGAACACCCTTCATTTGTCACGATCAAGGCACCTCAGGTCTTCTATAGGTTTTCCCAATTAAAATCATACTTGTCATGGAAAGATATTTATCCCCTGCTCTATAAAGAGCAGATTACCGAAAATTTGAAAAAATTGAATAGCCCTTTGAGCTATAAATTTGTGGTATCCCTCATCAGGCAGGAAAGCGCATTCAATCCTACCGCTGTTTCTAGTGCTAATGCCAATGGGCTTATGCAGATTATTCCAAGCACTGCTAAGACCCTTGCTCAAAAACTAAATCTGAGTGACTACGATGTTTTTGAGCCAAGTGTCAACATTAAGCTGGGCATATCCCTTCTTAATCGTCTTTACTATAAATATGATGGAAGGCTTGATTACATGCTAAGTGCATATAATGCAGGAGATACGGTCACGGATCGTTGGATTAGAAGCCGGGGAAGGTTAAGCCAACTTGAATTTATCGAATCCATTCCATACAAAGAAACTAGAAGTTACATAAAGCTAATTTTTAGAAATATGGAATTTTACGATCTAATTTATGATAAATCCTATTTAAAAACTGGATAGTTTTATTCTTCTCGATGCTTAGTTCGTGACTTCTTACTAAACCATTTTTTGCTGAATATTTTGGGCTTTTTATTCTCCGGAACTAATTGGGCTAGGTCCTTGTAAAAGCCTCCTTTCCAGAGAAGCCTATCTAGTTTCGTTCTGGCTGATAAGTACAAATGCTTTGAAGCATTGATCTGAATATCAGCTTCGAAAGCATAGTCAAAAAACCTTTGGATTTTTTCTAAGTTAAGAGGTCTGGTTGAGCACAAATGATCTTCGAGTGCCTGTTGTGGGCCTGCTATTCCATCTCTCTCCTCCATACTATCATTAAAGAACTGAATAGAGGTGTTGAGGTTGTTGATGGTATTGATTAATGCAAGCTTTAGCTCAGCAATTGTTTTTTCCTCCCTTATTCTGATAATTTCCATTTCTGACTTAGCGATCTTGATACGGCTAGTATAACCATAGCCTAAAGAGTTGCTTCCTGGCTCCAAGAAATCGAAATAGCGAGTGTTTTTTCCGGCTTTGGCTCCTTTGTAGATATACTCTAGTGTCTGTAACTCACTGGACTGCATTAGTACCGCTGGCAAAAAAGCAACCGACTCCACCTTAGTCTTTTGGCTTAGGTCTTCAAGTTCTAGAGCATCGATATCTAAGCGTGACCAATCACCCTTATAGTTAAATAGCATCGCTAACTGAGGTTTTAATTCATCAATTGTATTTTGTAGTGCAGAATGCCTAAATGAAAAGCGTGCTTTTATGTTTTTGAGAAACCCAAGATGCTCCTCTGTTATCTTTCTTTGGAAGGAATTCTTCTGGTATTCAAGGTATTTGATAACCTCACTAACAAGTTTAAGGTAGTGCTGAACGATTCTTTGATTGCTCTGCTGGAGGTGGATATTGAGGTATAAAGATTGAATGAGGTTGACCTGATTGGCTAAAAGAGTTTTATAACTGTATAGTTCTGCTTTTGCAAACATCTTTGATTCTTGCCAGTTGAACCACTTACTCGGAAAAAGAAAGCCAACAAAGGAAGGGATCGCTTCAAATACATTTTGTTGCACAGCAGCGACCATAGTACCAAAATTGATGGCTGGCAAGAGCGCACCAATTTTCGTTTCGACAAATTTCTTTGCTTGATAAACCCTCTCAGCTTTCTCTCTGCTTTCAAAACCTTGGGCAAGGGTTTGATCAATGACTCTCTTCAGGCTAAAAGTATTGGTGCGGTCGGGTGTGTCGATGGGCTTTTGCCCATGCTGATAGGGAGTGATAGACAGGGATATTTGATCAATGGGGATAGCTGGAGACCCAGTTGCAGTGAACCATATAAATAAACATGAAAATATGTACGATTTGATTTTAAGGTTCATAGCTTAGGAGCCCTCCTTTATGGTTTAAATCTAGATTAGAATTCCTTTCATGAGAGCCATTTAATCTTTGTTGCTCCAAATATAGCAGTTTTGTTTATTTTGCACTCTCCTATTTCTACAGAGATTTAGCTTTATATTTTTTTTATTGCAAGTTAAATTGTTTTAATTATTAAAAAAAATTTAATCGACCCGATAATAAGCTGGCAGGTTTTTGTTTAGGAATATCTATGGTGAGGCTGTCATGAAACTGTCGGCATACAGAATTATATTGTTTTGTTTTAATGGTCTGCTTTTTTTGAGCACATCCTGTACTTCTGACCAGCAACAAATGTCGGAAGAGGTAGCAGCTGAACAAGCGGGACAAGAGGATTCAGAAAACTATGAAGATGACGGGAATGGTGAAAACTCCAATCAATACTCCAACCAATACGATGAAGGAAATGACAATTACTATGGAGGCAATGAAGATGTCCAAGGTAATGAATACGGAAATTCAGTAGACGAAAATTTAGATGATCAAACTTTTGGCAATAACAATTATTCAAATAATAATGAAAACGATTTTTTTGATCAAGATCAAAACTATGCCAATTCTGGAAATCAATACGGAAATCAGATTGGAGATGCTTTTTCAGAAAATGACAATCAGTATGGAAACTCGAATGTAGCGATCAGTCTGGATCCTAGTAGCTCTGCTATGAATGACCCTCGTTCTAACTTGGAGGAATTCCGTAAGCATTTTTCCAGCTTTTTAGCAGGCCACCCTGAGGGAGTTTTTTATGTTGTTGCAATAAGAGGAAGTGTTCATTTAGGCCCCAACAGAAAATTTGAGATTGTGGGGTATCTTAATCAAGGGGATTATGTCCATGCAATCAGCATCGAGGATGATTGGGCAAAAATTGGACGATCGCAGTATATGAGCCTGCAAGATATTCGCAATGCTGGTCTGAAGACTCGTGGCATTGATGTGTACTATAAAAGCTTAGAGGAGATCATGCCAGAAGGCTTTGGGGCTGCGCCGGACCTGAATGCTGATGATGGTGCTAATGCTGATAACTATGACCAAAACTACAATCAGAACTCTGATTTTAATCAAAACCAAAACAATAATAACAACTCAAACTTCAATCAAAACAACAATGATTTTAATCAAGAAAACAATCCAAACTTTAATCAAAACTACAATTCAAACTCCAATCAAGCTTACGATCAGAATTACAATAATTCTAACTTCAATCAGAACCAAAATGATGAAAACTCGAACTCCAATAACAATGAGAACTATGGCAACGAAAACTATGAAAATTACGAAGATGACTATTAAACTTCCTTAAAGCAATCATCCCTTCAAAATTTCCTCCCTCAATGGTACAAATACCCCGTGTCTACTACTTTTTATCATAAATGGCTATAAGGAGAGTTGCTGTGGCAGAAAATGTTTATGCTTTTAAGGCAAAGGCAATCAACGGCGAAGAGCTGGATTTGGGTCAGTTCAAGGGGAAGACTTTGCTAATTGTGAATACTGCAAGCAAATGCGGCTTTACTTCTCAATACAAGGGTCTTGAGGATCTTTATCAAGAATACAACAAACAAGATTTTGTCGTCCTCGGGTTCCCATGTAATCAGTTTGGTGCACAGGAGCCCAGTGATAATAAGGAGATTAGCCAGTTTTGTCAGCTAAATTATGGGGTCAGCTTTCCAATGTTCGAAAAAATTGAGGTAAATGGTGACGATGCTCACCCTTTGTACAAGTTTCTTAGGGAGAAGGCTCCAGGTATTCTTGGTAGCAAGGCTATTAAATGGAACTTTACCAAATTTCTTGTCAATAAAGAGGGTGTGCCAGTAAAAAGATTTGCCCCTAATGATAGCCCTGAAAAAATTGCTGGTGAACTAGGAGATTACCTAAATTGATTTGCCATCCTTTTTTCATATACCAAGTTCCCCGAAAGTGTGCTCTCCTATTCTAAGGAGATCCGAAGAAGAGTCCTCCTTGGGATTACAATTGGTTTCGCTTAGTCTTAGGGTCATTGTTGGGCCCTTTTTTGATACGCATTTCATCATAATCCCCACGTTTTCAAAACCTTAGCAATAATTAGTCGCTGTAGCGAAATGTAATCGCCAATCCCCCAAATATTCGCTTTAGCACGTTTTGGCTGGATTTTTTC
>JABSRF010000440.1 GCA_013215275.1 Oligoflexales bacterium
AAGTAAGTAAAGAGCTATATGAAGTCAAAAGCCTTTAAATAAAGGTATTTTATATTTCGCTACAGCGACTAATTAGGCTCCAAAGGATTAGTAAACTTAAACTCACAGGTAACATCCCACTTACAAGAACTGAATACTATGTTGTTAGGGCTCTTAGCAATGATAAACCTGAATTTATAAATGGCATAATAAAAATCTAAAACTTCATTAACATTGATTTTGAAATTTTGATTTTTTTGAATTAACCTACCTCTCATCATGGGAAGCATCATACATGGGCAAGAAGCTCAAATTAACGGTAATAAAAGAGGTTTTGATGAGTTCACTTAACCGTTTTGCGAATATTTTTCTAACGACAGTTTTTTTATTTTGTACAAGTTCCTACACTAATGCAGTCACAGCTGTAAAAGCTAATTCATACAAAAGAGAATACATAGAGGGGTCCTTAAAAAAAATTAGCAAAAAATATGAACGTAAGTTTGATAACTATTATCAAAGGACCTTAATCAGAGCTAATATAAGCGATGCTCAGGATATCGTTTTTGTCTCTGCTGCTATTAAGGGCACGATGCCTGAGTTTCCAATGATGGCAGCAGTGTCTGCAGAAAATTATTTAGAAAAAGCGTCCAGACACATGAAGGATACTATGAGCCTCTCTTTTCTGTCAGACAAAATGATCAGAAATTACTCAGATCTTGTGCTATCGGTCGCAGAAAATAATCAAACGGACTCACCTGCAACATTCTATTCAATGCATTTTCTAGGGGATGGTTTATATGGCATTTTTTCGGCATCATTCCTAAGCATCAAAGGTCATAGATTTGAGCGCAATGCCGCTCCTAAAACGATGCTATTCTTTTACCGTGTGATACAAAGCGATGAAGCGAAGCAAGCACATGATTCATTCGAGCAGGTCCAAGTACTAGCGAGTCGCATCGAAGAGCTCCAGGCCCAGCAAAAAGCACTTTTGAAGGAGCTAGAGTTGGACCAAATATCTGTGGAAGAATTTAGCGAGGAATTTGAGATTATAAGCGCCCAAATAAGCAAACTCGGGGCCATGCTTTATGATCAGTGAGCTTGATCTTACTGGGCGCTAAACTCCTGAGAGGCCCACATTTTTTTAGCCACAGCCGATAAATCTGTATGAGGAATCAAACAACGCTCGCTAAGAAAATCGATGACCTTTTGCTGATTCGTTAACTCGGTCAAAAAATCCTCCATGCGCCCAAATTTCTCCTCTGCAAGGCTTTTTGTCTTACGGTAATCGCATTCAATGGCAGTGATCATCTTTTCATCTAGCACCCCATGAGCTTCTGCTGAAAGCGCAATGAGCAAGGCTGCATAGGTTCCCGTCCTATCTCTACCAGCATCGCAATGGACCAGAGTTTTATGACCATCTGCAATGGACTTATAACTTTCGCTAAAGAATCCGCAAAAATCATCCTGCTTTTCTCTGGTCCAAGTATGCATAAACTCAAGGTCATACAGCTGCTCCTTGCTATTAAATACCTTGCCTATGGTCACCTGATCGTCTTTAGTGCAGAAATAACGTTTTTTATTGTCTGGTTGATAGTTTAAAGAGAAGATGGCATCAGGGTTACCCACTGCATCACATGACCACCCGGAGAACCACACATTTGAGCGAAAAGCGAGTCCCTCTCTAAAAAGCGGCTCACCTAAACAGGAGTTCACACTGGCCCCTATATCTCGAAAATTTTTATCGTTAACAGCACCCTCCCACTTCACTTCCAGAGCGAGAGAGCTATCCCATACTGCTGTTGTAAGACGGTAAATGTCACGACTGAAATAGATCAGCACCAACACAATCGGACTTACTAACACGGTAAAAATAATCTTGAGCTGTTTTTTCATAATATGAAATTCCACTTAAGTTTCTGGTCAAGGCTTTCGAAAGATTCGATTTCTCTGAATTCCCCTCAGCCATGGATACGCTTCCCTTAACCCCATCCTATCATAGGCTGGAAACAAGATATCAATCATGAACACAAAAAGGATCCCTAAGGGATAAAAAAGTCAACGGTCAAAGCAAAGTGGTCCGAAAGGTCTTCAGCTTCTGGAAAATATTTATGATTCCAGATTCTTGGATTAGAAAGCTGGAAATGCTTGCTAAAAATAACATAGTCAAAAAACTTTTTCAGCCATCCACTATCAAAGGTAAACTGACTAAGATCAAAGGGTATCTGGCCATTTGTAATAATTTCACTCAAGACTTTTGCGCTATCAAAGGCTTTTGTATCTTCGGAGTTAGGTTTATCGCGGGTATCCACATTTAAATCACCGAGTACAATATACTTCGACCCAGCTGGTAATGGCTTCAGACCAGCCTGGAGCCAGAGCTTCTGTGCATTAACTTGTAGCCCTTGGGCATCACCATGCAAATACCAAGAGAGAAAACGCAGTTGGTCAAAGTTGCGCGCGTAGTTAGGGGACTGGGAGTTACCAAAATGAAAATAGGGCACTGTATGCAGGGACACAATATGTACTAAATGTCCATCCATGAGAACGGGCAAGGAGTAAAAGACTTTATCAAAAAGCTGAATATCAGGGTCAATGGGCTCTCCGTTTCCCGCTGCGAATGCGTCTAAATCGACCCCCGGATTAAACTCATTCCATTTGAGGTCTTTAATAACCACGGGCTTAGCAAGCGCAGGTATGAACCGGGAAGCTAAAAAGCTACTATACTGCCCCGGAAACAAGCCGAAGTTTTGTTGGTCAGCAAAGTTTAAAACCTCGTACTGGCTGGGCTCTTTGCTTAAGCAGTAATTCCCTGACTCATCTTTCTTGGCATTTTTACCAGTATTGGCCTGCACAAACAGACTGGACCTCTGAAGCTCAGAGGCTATATTCGGCCAAGTCTGTGAAAGAAAAGAGGCTAGATTTTGACCTTGACGAGAGTAAGGTAACTCCAAATAAATGTCCTACCCATTGATGGTTAATTTTAGTACAGTTCTGGCCTGTGATTGCGCACTC
>JABSRF010000441.1 GCA_013215275.1 Oligoflexales bacterium
TCCGTTTCTACCAAAATATAGCGTTCTGATCACACATGAATAGTGGGTAGAATATTTATTTGGAGTTACCTTACCATAAATTACAGCAGGGGATTATGTTTTTGGAGAGGATTAGTAGGAGAAGAAGCCTGGTCGCGATCAGGAAGGCAATGAGTTTGGACTATTTCGATTGGTCTATGGCGCCTTATGGCCTCGCGACACTTTTAGAGTCTTTTAAGCCGAGTCTTTGTTGATCTTGCATTTGTACTTGATATCGATCAAGAAAGGTTTGCTTTAGGCTTACATCATTGTAATTAAAGAAAGCTTTGAGCTTGAGGTACTCTTTTTCTGCAATGCCGTGAGGTAGGCTGCCTAGGACGCCTATGCTATATTGTGTGATCAAAGCTTTAAAACCCAGCAAACTAGCAGCAGCCTCGTAGAGTGGAGCGACGGCTCTTAAAACCCATAAAGGTAGCTGAATAGGACGATTATGCCCTGGGAAGTTGAGGCAGTGTGATTTTCCCGTTGCGTCTTGAAGTGCCTCGACCATTTCTTTTACGGTTACCGAGTGACCACCAACTAAGAATTGTTCGCCGTCAATGTTATCACAAGTCTCTTGGTCCATGAGCTGGTTCATAGCTTGGCGCATAATATCCGCAAGCACCTGAACATCTATAAAGGCATAACCCCCTTTGGTGATCGGAGAAAAGCGAACAACTGGGTAGCGTTCAAAGAGTGGCCACATATCTGTGTCAGGGTGATCATTCCTGCCAATGATACCGCTTGGCGCAATAACGACATGATGAAAGTCATCATGCTTTTTGGCAAACTCTGTCACCATCTGCTGGGAAGCAGCTTTACTAGCGTCGTAAACGAGTTCATCAAAATCTACCAAGCCATTGTCAGTGCTTAAGGGGCGATCAGGCAGGTGCTTGAAAGCATGGGACGAGCTACAGTGTATAAAGTTTTTTATCCCGGAGGCTTTACTAGCTTCTAAAACATTGTTGGTTCCCTCTAGGTTGACACGGCGCATATACTCCAACTCTCCCTTTTCGCTGTTTATAGAGATAACAGCAGCAAGGTGAAAGACAGCATCAACACCAGAAAAAGATGGTTCAATGCTCGCATAGTCTAAGATATCGACCTTGTGAGTTTGGATGCGGCTTGCATCAACGGAGGGTCTAATTTTCAGGTCCTCTATACGTTGATCGTTTTGATGGACTAGTGCTCTGATATTGACCTCTGGGTCTTGTAATAATACTTCAATAAGCGAAATACCCAAGTGCCCGCTAGCACCAGTGACTAAAATGGTCCGTTCCTTTGCGGATACCGGGCCCTTATGAAAAATCAAGAATAGCATCGAAATAAGAAGGCACTGTTTGCAAGCTTTGGTTAAACTTGTTTGTGAAAAAAGGCTCATAGATTTCTCCAATCAGTATTTAAGCTAAAGAACTTTGGGAATGATTGCTTTGCGATCTTCTGGGTACTCAGGGAATTTTTCCTGATACCACTTATGGTTTGCAAGCGCACGCGGTATCAGGTTTGACCCTGTGTATAGAGCAAAAGAAAGTCCAGGCATGGACCAAGAGGCAATGGCCCACCCGGTCCACTCTATTAGTTCTCCTAGGTAGTTCGGAGCACTGACGTATTCAAATCCGCCTCCCTCGGGGATTTTGTAACCTGTTTCTCCAGGTTTGCGTAAATTGATCAAAATTTGATCTGAGTGAATATTAAGAATCAAGCCCGATGCAAAGACCATACTTCCCAAAATGAATCTAGGGTCGGTAGGCCAGTTGCTGGGGTAGGAGCCAAGGTGGCTAATCCAACGAGCATTGAGGTATGAATTAAAGGTGTTGTAAGCAAAGCCAGTCATTGCAATGGAAAGAGGCATTTTTTTGCCTTTAGATCGAATTAAGTTGGGAAAAATAAAGGTTCGGTAGCAATAATGACTTAACCAAATTCCCGCAAGCAAAAGGGATGCAGTTTGAAGAGACTGATTGCCCAAAGCATAGGTTCCAGCAAAGGCGAGAACCGATGGGATTTCCATCAGCACCCATCCCCATTTATTGGGAATAGTTGGGCCCCAACCTTCTTTAATATGGCGGCCGTAGGGTGCCTTGATATACATCAAAGAAATCAATGTGGATAATCCAGCAAGAAAGCTTGCGTTAACCATGTTGCCATGGATTGCAGCCTCTTGTGGAAACCAGGCAAGGGGATTAAAGTTGTGAGCGATTAAGTTCTGGTCATCCAATAGGTAAGTGGCATAATCTTCCACGGCAATACTATAGAAAACAAGACCGTCTAGATTCTGTCTAGTTTCAACGCTTTCGATCATCTCATGTTCTAAGCAATTGTCATCTAGCTTACTGAGGATTACCCCAGCGTTCAGTGAAGAGGCTTTCGACCAAACACTCCCTTCTTTTTCAGTTTGGGCAAGCAAAAATTGTTGGTCTGAGCTAGTCAGTAAGGCCTCTTGGTACTTAGAAAAAGTGATTTTTGTCACCTGTTTGGGTCTGTAAAAAGATATGCTATTTATTTTTTTTGGGGAAAGGTCTGAGGCTAAGAAATGCCCTTCTGGAGCACTTGGCACATAGATTTCCTCCCCGTTGGCCATTTTTTTATAAATATCCTCAAGGCTGAGAGCACCTTTGAGTGTGCGAATCTTAGTGCTACCCAAGAATCCACCTTGCATTGCTCTTGACGGGTCGAGCTCTGTATCTGCAAGTCCTTTTTTGCCCTTCAAACCAAGGTTGCAGAAAAAAAACAAGCAAAGGGAAAACCATATTTTTTTATTCTTCAGTCCATAAATGAGCATGTTTTGGCCTTTGTTTAATTAAAAGTCAATAGCTCTCCAAGGGGAGCCGCAGGCTATTGTTGGAAGGTCTTAGCAAGAAATTGCATGATGGGCAATATGCCGGTGATAAAAACTTGAATTCAATAAGAAAATGCAAAATTAATCTTGCCGTCCAAAATTCAAAGAAAAATTGTACTTGAAAAAA
>JABSRF010000442.1 GCA_013215275.1 Oligoflexales bacterium
TTATAGCATTCAATAACAAGTTTTAGTTTTACTTATACAAAGCTATTTTTGGTCTGGACAGTGGGGTCCACTTCAGTCCTCGCTGCTCTTAGCTGGACAGCGACTGATCGTAAAGCCCAATCACCTAAAATCATCAAAGGCACGGTCCCAAAGCAATTCGAGCTTCCCCTGGTGGGGATATGGGTTGATGGGAATAGTTTCCATATATTTTTCGAGTAAATTGAAGACTAAACGAGCTGTGACCAAGCGCCCAACTTCTACTGTATCAACAAATACTGCGCCTATTCGTCAAGTTCCGCAAAAGAAGGGCGTCGCGGCCTATGAACCTAAAAGACCACAAAAACTCGATAAAACCTCAATCAGAAATCTTGAAATTCAGTCAAAAATTCGAGAAAAACAAGCAGACCTAGCTATCACTGCTACGAGCCCCCAAAGTCAATTATTTGAAGAGTTCGAATCGCAAACTCTAGTTTCAGGGAATTTCTTTCTCTATTCAAAAGACTATTTGGAAATTAGGCCTGACGAAGTATTACTGATCGATCATGCAGATATTGACATTTTTACTTACAATCAGCAGCTGATGCAGATGAATCCTGAGCTGAAAACCCTAAAGTCTCGAGAACTTCCTTCTTGGTCCATGATAGGTGCTTATATCAAAGAAGGAGCAGGGATTGGGATGCTCCCAGAATTCATCGGTGATCACTTAGGCTTGCAAAAAATTAGTGAATATCGCGAAGATAGAATGCCAAAATATGAGATCAGGGCATTATGGCTCAGTTTAAAGGTAAAATCGAAGCTAAGCACCACTTTAATCGATCATTTAAAAAGTTAAATCAGTTAACGGATTGTAGTAAGCTTCGATATATTTCGCTCATAGGCAGCCCCATCACGTTAGGATAAGATCCATCAAGGCCTTCAACTAAGTTCATCCCCATTCCCTGGATACCATAAGCCCCAGCTTTATCCATGGGTTCGCCCGAGGCGATATAATCTGCAATTGCAGCTTGAGAAAAAGGCTTCAAAGTCACCCTGCTTGTCACCACCTCATTTGCCTTTAATTCGCACGTCCCGTTTTTATTCAATTTTACAATTGCATAACCAGTGTGAACATCATGTGATTTTGCAGACAAATTCGTCAGCATTGTGTTTGCTTCTTGCTTACAGCGAGGCTTTAGAAGGACCTGACCATCAAGCTCAATCACCGTATCAGCAGCGACAATCAGAAAACTCTTTCCTTCAGCTGATGGGATATGATCCCTTAAAATCTCTGCCACAGAGTTTGCTTTTCCACGTGCGTTTCGCATCACATAAGGCTTGGCATGCTCGTTTTCTTCGAGTTTTTCCTCAAAATCAGGGCTTAAGCACTGGAAGTCGATTCCAAGTACTTTAAACAGACTCTGCCTACGTGGAGATGTACTTGCTAGGATTAGCTGATAGTTATTTTTGCCTGCAAACATAAGTCACTCTCATCAATTAAAATCATACCCATTCGAGGCTTATTCTTATTCGCTTTTAAGCTCAGCTGTCAAGGTAGCTTTGAATACAGGAAAGGGGCTAGGCTAGATAGTTTATATAATTACAGTGCGTTACATCTCTCTTGAAATATAATCATCTTACCATTCAATATTTTTCAATCTAGCTTGGAATTTTATGCGAATTATATATAGAGGCTGAAATGGTTCTTATTGTTAAATTACTAAACAAATGCAAAGTTTTGAGCCTTTAATAATTATATCTAATCCACTGTATATATGACAACTATCACCTAAAAACATTTTGGTATGAAATATGCTTTATATGCGTGATATTCAGATTTAAGCATAAGTTTGAATCTTGGATTACCGATAGAACAATGATGAAAGGATCAGGCTATTGATTTTAAACGTATTAAAAACACTCTCTAAACTACTGGGCAAGGTATTTAAGTCACAAGAAACCACCCCTAGTAACAATACTAAAAAAGAGCCGACAAAACGGCCTAAGGTATCAAAAAAGACAAAAGTGTCGCGAGAACTAGCCAACCAGTATGCCCAGAAAAGGCATGAGTGCTTTCAGAAGTCACAGGAAGCATTTAAAAACGGGGACAAAGCCGAAGCTGCCGCTCTTTCCAAGAAGGGTAAGGAGTGGGGCGAGAAGATGCACGAAATGAATGCTCTCGTTGTAAAGAGTATTATAGATCCCCAGCAATCGGAAAAAACCGGTATCATTGACTTGCACGGTCTATTTGTCAAAGAGGCTGAAACCGCAGTTAAGGATTTTTTGAAGCACCATTTGCGAAATCAGAAAAAGAATTACCTAGAGATTATCACCGGTGCTGGCAACAACAGCGCAGTAAAAAACCAACCTGTGATACGACCTGCCGTTGAGCAAATTCTAAAGCAACATAATTTACAGTTTGAGTTAGTCCATGGTGACGGAGCTTTTCTTGTTATACTAAAAGAGAAAAAGTTATCTCAAGTTAATTGAAGCGTTGCCTATCGAGCTTAATCTTTGTCTTTCATTGGTAAATATGCTTTAGGGAGGGTATTAAAAACCCTTCCCAAGCCGTTGACAAAGTTTTCGAATGTGACATCAAATCAAGTGAAGGTGGAAGGCTACCCATTCACTTACATCTGGATAGCGCACTTCGAACAAGTGTTATTTTGAGCAAAATGGTTGGCTACACGAGGTTTTATGGTAGGATCACTTGATCTATGACATGGACAATTCCATTTCTAGCTTTCACATCAAACGCAGTGATTTGAGCATTCTCGATGAAGACCCCTTCGTCACTAATATCGATCATAGCTTCGTCTCCATTAAGCATCGTAATGGAGTTTAGTCCGGCAACCCTTTGGGAGCTAAGCTTTGCGCCTACAACTTGGAAGAGTAAGACGTTTTTTAATGCTTCTTTATCAGCGAGCAAAGCTTGAATTCAATAAGAAAATGCAAAATTAATCTTGCCGTCCAAAATTCAAAGAAAAATTGTACTTGAAAAAA
>JABSRF010000443.1 GCA_013215275.1 Oligoflexales bacterium
TTCATGTGTGATCAGAACGCTATATTTTGGTAGAAACGGATGCCTTTTGAGCTTCTGTTCTATTTTCTTGAAGAGCTGGGTAGAATATTTATTTGGAGTTACCTTAGTTCTCATCCGGGAAAAGTGTCTACTGTACCTTGATGAAGGAGATCCATTCGCTAAGCGACTGAAGTCACTGAACTCAGGATAGTTCGCATTAGCCGGAAATTTCATTCCGGATGCTCACTTGTTAAGCGTCTCTTCTAGGAAGCTTTTGGTTAATTTGAAGGATCTTTGACTGTTTAATTCGTGAAATTTGACTCCCAAGTTGAGGTCATTGGCCTCAGGGTGAGTGAAACCATGAAATGTTTTGCCAAAAGTATGAATCTGCCAGTCAGCATTGCGTTCAGTCAGCTCTTGTTCGAGAGCGAGAACTGCATCAGGTTTCACCATAGGGTCTTCGTGCCCATGAAGTGCCAAAACTTTGGATTGAATGTCCCCTGTTGATTGATGTTGCGGTGGGACGAATAGTCCATGCAAGCTTACCACCCCTTTGACGTCGGGGTGACAGGAGCGAGCCAAATCTAGCACACATAAACCACCAAAGCAGAAGCCAACCGCAGCGATCTGTTGGGCGTCCACCATTTCCTGCTCTTTAAGGGCTTCGATTGCTGCACCAAAACGTTTAGTGATTAGGCTACGATCTTCCATGAATTCTGCCATGAGTTTGCCGTTTTCTTCAGGACTTGTTCCAAGTATTCCCTTGCCGTAAACATCAGCTGCAAACCCCACGTAGCCCCAATTAGCTAAGGTATTTGCCACATCGATCTCAAACTGACTTCTCCCTGCCCAAGCATGAGCCACGAGCACAGCTGGTTTTTTCTTGCCTTCCGTGGGATCGTAAGCCAAATAAGCTTCGAAAGTCTTACCGTCCACACTATATTCGCAATACTTATTTTCCATGATTCTCTCCCGTTTAATAATCTGCAAATCTCTTTATAATGCTAAGCTTAAGTTTTAAGGCTTGCTCAGAGGTAAGGCAATCTTTGGTTTGAGCCGATAAGAAGGACAGACTTTCATGTTTCATGGGCCCATGCTATAATCTTGAGGCTAAGTGTGATTTTATCTAATGATTAAAGGTGATTATGTTACGTAATTTAATTGTTTGTTCATTTTTGGGAATATTGGCTTATGGGTTGGCTTTTGCTGAAGAGGCAGCGAACCCTAGGGTTAAGGTGGATGTCAGTGCACAGAAAGATGCCTCTGGCTCCTACCTTGTAAATTTTTCTGTAAAACCTCAATCTGGCATGCAGTTAACCCTGGAGGCTCCTTGGAAACTAACTCTGCTCGAGAACTCAGATTTGTCCTATCAGGGAGCGGCAAGGCAAAAGGAAAAAGACAGTAAAAAGCAGTACATTTATACCAAGGCCGAAATGAATGACAAGCTTCCTGGCTACCAGGTTAAAATTGACAAACAGCAGAAAAAAGCCTCGGAGATTTCCTTTACATTGGAAGCATTTTCTTGCACTAAGGACAAGACTCGTTGCTTTAAAGATGTGGTGAAGGAAACCTATACCCTCAAAGACTGATTTTTCGATGAGGTTTGCGATTTTTTAGATAAAATGTAAATCGCTACCTTCACTCCTTCCATATCTACCTTGACAAAGATATAATTTATCAACAAAAGATCTTAAAAAAATTCTTAATAATTTATTAAGATGTTCCGAATCGTTTTTCGGCACAGGCATATCACCTTTAGAAGGAGTCGCATCAATTTTAGTATTGAGCAGGCTAAAGATGAAAAACTCTTTCGCGAGATGCATGCGTTGACAGGGAGTTTAAACAAACTTACCAAAAAGGAAGAGTGGATGCTCTGGAGCTTACGGTGGATGCACCGTGGGGAAAAAACTTTAAATTAGTAAATCTTGAATGATTCATTATTAAAAAAAGGTAAGACCATGGAAACAGCTTCAAAATGGACAGGATTCAGTGCAAAGCTAAAAGAGCACCAAATCACCTTAAGCAGAGAGGCCATCACTACCTTGCAGATCAATATTGGAAAGCTTTGTAATCAGGCTTGTCTGCATTGTCATGTGGAGGCTGGACCCAACAAGAAGCGTGAAAATATGAATCGGGAAACAGTTGATAAACTCATTGAGCTTTTAAAAAACAGCCCAGAAACGAACACCGTGGATATCACCGGAGGTGCACCAGAGCTAAACCCTCATTTTAGGCACCTAGTGGAAAACTGCCGGGCTCTTGGTAAAGAGGTAATCGATCGGTGTAACTTGACTGTGCTTTTCGAAAAAGGACAAGAGGATACTGCTCAATTTCTGGCATCGTCAGGGGTTAAAGTTGTCGCAAGTTTACCTTGTTATTCTAAGGAAAATGTAGAAAAACAGCGTGGAGATGGAGTCTTTGACAAAAGTATCAAGGGATTGCAACAACTAAACGAGCTCGGATACGGCAAAGAAGGAACTGGGCTTAGCTTAGACCTTGTCTACAACCCAGGAGGTGCTTTTTTACCACCACCACAAAAGGGGCTTGAAGTTGAATATAAGCAGAAACTGCAGGAAGATTTTGGTATTAGCTTCAATCAGTTATATGTGATCACCAATATGCCAATTAAGCGTTTCCTGTTTGACCTGAAGCGTAGCAAGCAATATGACAACTATATGAAGCTTTTGTCCGACAATTTTAATGTTAAAGCGGTCCCTGCACTGATGTGTACTAACCTTATTTCCATTAGTTGGGATGGGAAGCTTTATGACTGTGATTTTAACCAGATGCTAGAGCTACCAACTGGGGCTAAAGCAAAGACCATTCATGAGCTGAGCTCTCTTTCGGAACTGATAGGAGCTAAAGTGGTGATTGCTGATCACTGTCTAGGGTGTACAGCAGGTGCTGGCAGCTCTTGTACCGGAGCCTTAGGTAACTCCAAATAAATATTCTACCCACTATTCATGTGTGATCAGAACGCTATATTTTGGTAGAAACG
>JABSRF010000444.1 GCA_013215275.1 Oligoflexales bacterium
ATCCGTTTCTACCAAAATATAGCGTTCTGATCACACATGAATAGTGGGTAGAATATTTATTTGGAGTTACCTAAGTCTGTTGCCTTCTCAGCAAGCTGCATAGACTCTTCACAGAATTTTTCTAGCTCATCTTTTTCCATCCCTAGGGTTTTTGAGATGTGTTCCATTAAGTCCTGCTCTATTCGCGAGGGATTTAATGAAACCCAATGCATAATCTGATTGCTAAGCGCTACGATATTGGCAATATCTTTAAACTTTTCCGAATGCCCTTGAGTTTTCCCATGGTGCTTTACAACCGATTCAACAATGTAATCTGGTAGCCCCCAGATCCGACAAGCTATTTCGCCTAGTATCGTGTGATTTACTACTTTCAGGTCACGTTCCGCTTGAACCCAAGTGTTGACCTCCTTGGGGACCGATACTTGTTTATGAATGGCATCCGCCTTCGAAGGCAGTAGGATGGATAGCAAGATTTTACCGATGTTTGCAAAGCTGCCTGCTAGATAGGCCAAGTCTTTGTGGTCTTGGCCTAGGAAGCGTGTGGCGAGTTTTTCAGCAATTAAACCGGTTAGGAATGACTCCTCCCAAAATTTTTGTTCTCCGTACAATTTGGTGTTGAACTCAAAATTTTTGATGCAGGCCAAATTGATGATCTCTGCCACTTTTTTTCTTCCGACGTAGACACAAGCATGCTCTAGGGTCTCAATTCTATTACGACCAACCCTCATATTGTCTGCAATTTTAATGATCTCAATTGCGAGGTGAGGCATTTTGCGAATGGCTTCGGATAAATCCTTCATGGAGGTGTGCTCATCTTGAAGAAGGGATTGAGCCTCCATTGCCGCTGATGGCATCATTGGGATATCTGTTTTTAGGGTGAGTAGTTTATTGAAAACCTTCCCAGCATAAGGACTTAAGATTTTGTCAGGAGAATACCAATCGAATTTTCCTTTCGGAATCATCAGAGTTGAATCGCATGAGCAATTAAACCATAACATTCCGTAATCACAAACACGCCATCTGCTGGTGTCAGTGAGGAAATCCTCTTCTTTCGAGTACTCTCTGCCGCATGACTTGCATTTTTTGTAAACCATCGTCCACCTTCTTTGTCGGCCCTTAGTCTATAATCACTCATCGGACTGAATGGCGTCTCAATGATTACAATCAAGAAACGTTTGTCAGTCCTTTCCCATGTGGATCGGTAAGGTCAGTGGCTTCCTAAATTTAAATGAATTGCTTCGCTTTGAAAAAAGTTCTATTTTTGTAGTCAAATAAATCAGTTAGCTAAATTATTTAAGAATGCTTAGGAGGTCTACCTTGGGGATTAGTCGTCGGGAATGTTTGGAAAAAATCACTGCTTCGTGCTCTGTTCTTGCTCTTGGTAACTTGGCATCAGCTGAGGAGTCAATTTTTAGCAAAAAAGAAGGTGAGGCGGACTGGGAGAGGGTGCGAGGTGAGTTCGTGTGTGCAAGAAAACCTGCCAACTTTGCTGGTTTTCTATTGGCACCACACCCAAGAATCGTTAGGCAGTCTGTGGACTATTTAAGGAGGGAGCTAGACCGATCTCCCCCTGAGTTCTTGCATTCTCATTGGCTTGAGGGCAATGAACTTGCGCGAGAAAAGGCAGCCGAGTATATGGGGGTGAATAAAGATCACATTGCCCTGACGGACAGCACGACGATGGGCTTAGGGCTTATCTATCATGGTTTAAAATTAGACCCATCCGATGAGGTGCTTACAAGCAATCATGATCACTATTCCACTCATGAGTCATTAAGGCTAGCAGCCAATAAGCGAGGTTTTTCGCTGCGTAAGATCGACCTTTATCAAGACATTCATAGTGTGAGCGAAGATGAGATCGTTCAAGCTGTTCTTACTGGACTCAGTGAAAAAACAAAGGTTTTAGCGCTCACTTGGGTTCATTCAAGCACAGGCTTAAAGCTACCTATAAAGAAAATAGCTGAAAGCTTAAAGGCAGTTAATGCCTTACGGCCTAAAGAAAACAAGATTCTATTTTGTGTTGATGGAGTTCATGGCTTTGGCAGTGAAGAGGCCAGGGTCTCAGACTTAGATTGCGATTTTTTTATTGCAGGTTGTCATAAGTGGATGTTTGGCCCGCGTGGAACAGGGCTCGTATATGGAAAAGAAGAGGCATGGGATCATGTGGAACCAATCATCCCTAATTTCGACGGGATCAAAAGTGGTCATGCTTCTATAGGACAACGTATGACCCCTGGTGGGTTTCATAGCTTTGAGCATCGTTGGTCGCTCGCTCAGGCTTTTGAATTCCATAAAATGATTGGTCGGGAAAAAGTTGCTGCGAGAATCCGAGGCCTTAACACTCAGTTAAAGCAAGGCCTACTACAAAATAGCAAGGTGAGCTTATATACTCCATTGGATCAATCCATGTCTTCTGGGATCGTGTGTTTTGATATTAAAGGCATGAAACCGTCTGCTGTTGTGAATGCCCTATTTGAAAAGGGGATCATTGGCTCGCAAACCCCGTACAAGATCAGCTATGCCCGACTTTCCTGTGGGCTTTTAAATAATTTCCAAGAAGTGGATGCAGTCATCAAGGCAATCGATGACATTAGCGTCTAAAAAAAGAGAATTTCTAGGGCAGATACAATTTGTAAGCTCGTCGTGAGGAAATCATGCAATGCTCTAGAGGCTCATCAGATCCCTCCTGATCTGCTTTCTTAGCAGAATCGTCTCGCTCGTCTTAAAGTGATCTTTATACAGCTCCCCCTCGTAAATGCCTGATAAGCATTCGAGGATGCCCTTATCATTTGAATAGATTTTGTTGTATCCACCGTTCAACTGTAGCTACCTAAAGCTACTCATTCGAAGTGGGAACAGTAACCACCTCTAGGACCTTCAAGGTTTGTACTCCTACAAACCTTTCCATATAGAAAGCTTACCCGCTTCTATAATCAAGCTTATTTCCCCTAATCGCATGG
>JABSRF010000445.1 GCA_013215275.1 Oligoflexales bacterium
TATAGCATTCAATAACAAGTTTTAGTTTTACTTATACAAAGCTATTTTTGGTCTGGACAGTGGGGTCCACTTCAATGTAGACCTGATTGTCGATAAACTTGAAGGGTAGAGAGAAAAACAGACTATTTTTGATTTAGGGTTTCGATATCTTTGAGGAACTGTTTTTTGCCCTGTTCCGCTACTTGCCTAAGGTTGACTTCTTGAGCAGCTAGAATTTCATCGAGTTTATCAATCAGGTCCGGATTGAATTCGATGTCAATGCCATGCTTTTCAAAAATTAGGTCGAAAACATCATTGGAGCTAGTCTCCCAAATAAAATCCGGAAAGGGGGAACGCTCCCAAGGGATGCCCAAATTTTTTGCCATTTGATGAAAGTGACGGCTTGTAAGATCTAGAACTGACGTCGGAAAGGCATTGTCACCCTGTTCGTTGAGTTGGGCAATCCAAAAATGATATTCGTCTGGAGAGTCAGGGTCATCACTCTCAATTGCGAATACATATGGCCCCTCCTCGTCACCTGGGTGTGTTTGAAACTGGAGGCATCCGCCCATCGCAGTGTAAAGATCTCCTGTATAGTCACTTAGTATATGAGCTCCGACGACAGAGTAGGCCAGGCTTTGGTTTTCTGGGTCTTCATAAAATTTTTCAACGGTGTCATGGACACTTTTAGACAGAATTGATATGATTTTTTCATTTACCATCGTGAATTATCTCCTTGGCTTATTATATACTACAGTTCTCTAAATCTGTATAGTGAGCACAGTTCAATGTTTGGTGAGTATTACATTGCAGCTGACCTGCTGTAATAAAAAAACAAGATTTTCTTTTTTTTCTAACTATCTGTAATTGATTTATAATATTTCGAATTTTTTCATGACTTATACTCATGGGACGACATTGTCGATACAACTTGTAAGGTATCGACCAAAGTCAATTTAGAAAGTTTGAGTCATGATCGGAAAAGTCGTTCAATTTGTAATTCTATTGGTTTTTATAGGTGCTTGTGCAACCAGTAAAAACAGAAAAGATCGAATTGTCAAAAAACCAAAGCAAGAAACGAAGGCTGAAGAGCCCTCTATCTTTGATAGTCCCAGGTATGAACTAAACGATCCGCAGTATGAGCCTGTGCCCCCACCAAGGCTTCGGCATGAACAGGAGGCTCCAAATCATGTTTGGTCAGGGTATGGAGGTGAGGAATACGTTCACCATACGCTCACAACTGAGGTGATTGCTGAGGTGATGGATGCCAACGGAAGAGATATCGAAGGCTGTTACCAAAAGATTGTTCCTAACTTGAAAAAGCCCAGAACTAGTGACACCTTCACAGTGCAAATGACAATCTTGAATACTGGAGCAACGAGGGACATTAAACTGCTGAATGCTTCGGTAGACAACTGGCTAAGGCCGCCCTTGGAGAATTGTTTAAAGGGTAAAATCTTACGATGGAAATTTCCCAGGTCTCAAAATAAGCAGCTGATTATACAGCAACAGTTCCTCTTAAACCCCTAGGGATGCACTTTTGTGAATGCCTTCTTTTTTGAGTTCCTCTTGATAGAAAAGAGTAAGTCCCAGTAAGACGATCAGGGCAGACAGGTAAAATCCTGTGCTGAGAGTTTCACCGATGGCAAACCAACTAAATAAAGCCACAAAAAATGGCGTAGTGAAGCCCGAAAAGGACATGAAGGTCACTGAATAGTACTTTAGCAGATAGCCATAGAGGTTGTAGCAAATGAGGCTAGATACTACCATCATCCAAAGGGTTGATTCAAGGTATCCTGACATAGACCCAGTGATGGGAACAGGGTTCCAAGTTTCAAACAAAGCAGAGTGTGCTAAAGAAAAAATACCCCCGATCAGCATGCTGTAAAAATTACAAACTAGAGCTGGGATATTATCCAGCACCAACTGACGCATCAAGATCCATCCATAAACGGTGGTTAGGGCTGCTAACATCACCGATATCTCAGCCACTGACACAAAAGCAAAGGAATCTAAGCTAGATTCACCCATACCTGAGTCCCAAAGAATGGGTATAAAGCCCAAAAAGCCAATAACTAGGCCAAGGCATTTCTTCTTGCTGAGCTTTTCACGAAATACAACAAATGATAGAATTGCTGCAAAAAAAGGCGATAAGCTGTAAATAAAGCTCGTCTTTGCTGATGAGATATGCTGCATTCCCCAAAACTCAAAGCCATTAGTCAGATAAATGTTAAATGCACCTAACAAGAATAGTTTCAAGTAGCTGTTTTTTGGTACTGATAATTTCTCGCGCTCAAAAACGAATAAGTATCCAAATATCACTATACTGGCCAATAGCATTCTTGAACCAATTAAGAAAAATGGCTCGGTATGTTCGAGCCCAATCTTACCTGCGGTAAAGATGCTCCCAAACAGGGCGTACAGTAAAAATATTAGATGCATAGAAGAAACCTTATCCTAAGAGCTGCTAGTTTTTGTGACCATGCCAACTGCGTGATATCAGCAATGTGGGTAAAAGGTCAATGGAAAAACGGAAAACGCTGAATCTAGCCAGCCACACAGAACTCTTTAAAGGTTCATTAAATGCACTAAAAATTAACCTGAATTGGGCAGGAGAGACCTAAGACACTAAGGGGATCGTGGGGAGGCTGTCGGCTTTTTGCTGCTCGATGGAAGGGTCTTCCAGAGTAAGGTCTTTCAATACAAGCTGATCCTGATATAGCAAAAACTCCTTCTTGAGATCTAACTGTGTATAAATATGATAGAGCCGATTTCCGTAGGGACCAGGAAGAACTTTTCCATAGAACTCCCTACCAAGCTCTAGGCAACGCTCTCTTTTTTCCAGGTCACTATGGTCAGACTTATACTCATTCAATGCTGCCTGGTAGCTAGGTAACTCCAAATAAATGTCCTACCCATTGATGGTTAATTTTAGTACAGTTCTGGCCTGTGATTGCGCACTCTA
>JABSRF010000446.1 GCA_013215275.1 Oligoflexales bacterium
TGTATGTTTTTTTCTTAGAACCATGCCTCTTTCTCCTTATGTAAATTCAGCATGTTACATTTAGGAGTTTTACTTATTAAATGGTCCTAAAAACGGGGTCCACTATACACAGGCCAGAACTGTACTAAAATTAACCATCAATGGGTAGGACATTTATTTGGAGTTACCTAAGCACTTTTTCCGCCTTAAGTGCTTACGGCAAGCCAACAAGCATCGGCTTTCGTGTCCTATTGTCTGAAAACGAAGTTATCCAGGAGTGTTCTTTAACGATAGAAAGTAACACCAATCAAGGGCTGCCGACCGATCTGAGATCCCTGTCAATGAGGGGTTTTAGCGAACTGGGGCTCCACGCTGACTGGGACCCTGTTAATAAGCTATTTTCACATGTTGCAGGGAAGCCTTGGCTCTGGTGCTACCATATCTATGATCGCACTGAGCAAATGGAGGCTCTCGGCATAGAATGGCAAGACTATAAATACGCACTTAACCAAAAGAAGTGTCTGAGTGACTTCGATCAGACACTTGTAGCAGGCGAATTAATAGAGTGGGTTCCATGTGAGCATTTCAAGATCGATATTTAATCGGCATGTCTGCAAGGTCTCATTACTTATGCTGGAGGATTATTAGGCAACTCAAATCCGATCTCCAACATCTTACGGTAAAGAGATTGTTGGGTCGTCAAAATTCTTCGATAATCATAGTAAAAACATGGATCATCCCATTGAATGGGCATTTTCTGTGGTTCAACAATCTTTAATAGCTCTAGGTCACCAAACTTGGCTTTACATGCGTTTAAAACCCGCTTTGACTTATTTGAGAAAAATTTTTTCTTACCTAAAAATAGGCTAAACAAAGAGCATAAATGGGCTGCTGTATTCCCGTTTAAATTTGGATAGTAAACTGAGTCTGTCTCTAAACTTTCCTTGACCATCCTTCTGATTTCCTTAGAGAACCCTTTTTCAATTGCTTTAACTGCCACATCCACATCCTCTGCACGAAAGGTTTTACCGCTCCCTGCAAAGTTTTGATAATTGAAGGCTACTTGCAGCTGCAAAGCTCGATCCCGTTTATACTCACTATATTTAATCCCTCCGTACCTTGGTGGCTGTCCTTGGTCCTGTCTGATCTCATCATTTAAAAACTCTTCCTCTATCAGCTGGAAAAACCTTGCGATCCGATCCTGGACTTTTTTACCCACAGTTAAAACAGTTTGTCTGCTTATCTGTGCGACAGCTCCCTCAGCCATCACCTCGAATAAGATTTTTCCTTGCTCATTAACTTTTGCCATGTACTCCTGGTATGACTGAACCAGCTCTGATTCACCCGTGCTATTTTCTGGGTTAACCCCAACCCTTTCAAAGTCATCGTAGTTAATCTTCAGAAAGTTTTTGAGCTGCACCATAATGCGTAGGGCCTCAGCAACCACCCCCTTTTTCGCTGTTGGGATAATCTTGTCCTTCAAGGCTTGTTTGAAAAAATAGATATACCTGCAAACCTTTGCTAAAAGATTAGGGTTGGAGTCCAGTTCATGCTTCAAATCAATGAATGCCCGTCTCCCCGCTAAAACAAATTCCACACTGCGGATTGTCGAGATTTTCAAATTTATATCAACGATTGCTTCTTTAATCTGGTCCTTTAGCGGCCTTGGGCCCATAAAATTGCGTTCCTGAAAGATGATTCCTCGCTCTTTAACACTGATCAACCATGCTTGTCGCAACTTTTCTGAATCCCCTGAGTTGTCGTTTTCATCAGGAGGAGGGCCAATATCGTCTGCATCAAGGATTGTTTCCGGACTAGATCTTTTAGCTACAAAGTAGTTATTGATGAGTGTTGTATCGAATGAGATTGCTGATCCCATAGCGGCGATCTCAAAAAAAACTCCTTCGAACTCCCGGCTATGCTCCAATAGAGTAAAGAACTCGTCAAAAATTCTTGTATCCTTATCTTTGTACTTTTGATTAATCAAATCCTTTATGCGTTGTTCTTGCTCGGATAAGCTTAAGGCTCGCCTATACTCACAGGCAGTATTCTGAACCGAAAAGTAGGTACACGCCAAGATCTTATTGTTTTTCTGTTTTACAACATCCCTTAGAGCAAGCTTAACATTCGCATCTTGAAGCAAGATGGTCAAACTAGCCACCAACTTAAGGCCTGACCCGATCACTGCTGAATAAGCAAAACCAGAGATTCCAGACAGTGAAGAGACAGAGTTTAATAGAGTAGGAACCAGTGTTTGCCAACCACCTAAGAGCTCAATGCACTGGGGAGGCATACTTGTCATAGTCGAGATCACATTGTTCATGTATGTGAAAGTAGATGACAAAGCCTGATTATCCCGATTTTCTTTAAAAAAATCTCGATTAAAGACTTTATTCACTTCATTAGCGTAAATCCGATCTTCTATCTGCCTAATCCTTTGGGGAATTGTTAAATACGTTCCACTCCCTTGCTCCTCTAGCATAAGGTCAAGCCGTAACTGCAACAACTGTTTGTTGAGGATTTCATCGTTAATATCTTCGTATAAGGTAGGATTAGTATTGAAGTCAAACAGGTTTGAAATAGCTCCGAGATTTTGAGAAATATTATTCAAAGGGCCGTAGCACGCCTGATTACCCTCTATTTTTTGAACGAGCTGAGACTTAACAATCGCATGCATTCGGTCAATTTCAACGGAATACCGATCATTATGCATAAAGGGACAGGAAGAGAAAAATGGTAGCTCTGAAAGCGAATAACTAGCATATATATTTGTAGTCACCAAACAGCAGCAAAGAAAAATTATGTGGAATAGTTGTTCTGGTCTCAAAACTAGGGCCTTAAGTATGTTAAGCAAGTGTTTTAATAGTTAATCAGAAGTTTCCATCAAAAAATGTCGTTTAGGTTATGATGATCCTTGTAATATGGGACTTTTTAGTACCCTTC
>JABSRF010000447.1 GCA_013215275.1 Oligoflexales bacterium
TATTGAAAGAATTGCTGATATCTTTAGCTCTACGCCAGAAAATAAGAAAGGCCCTCTTTATGCTGATTGGAAGAGAATAACAGGCTCAGCGAGTCCAGGAAATGCGCTTAGAAGAAGGTGTGACTATCACGGTGGGATTAACCTATCAAACACCAAGGAGCATTTTAAAAGCGTAAATCCAGAAGATAGGATCATCTTTTCTCCAAATAAGGTAAGCGTATATTTAAAAAGACCAATTATCATTGGACAGCAAAGGTCCGGTATGCGTATTGGAAGCTCTCTTAGATCTTTTAAAAGGCCTGAAGAAGTGATCAAAGGATATGAAAAAATGAGGCATGCACATATAATCATGGAGTATAAAAATGCATAGAATCGATACAGAAGGTAACAAAGAAGGTAAGTTTTACGATGGAGACCCAGCAAGCACAGACATTAAGGAGGCTACTGTTCTTGATGCAAGCTGGTTAAACGCAGTCCAGGAAGAGATTTGTAAGATTATAACTGAGAATGGAATTGAGCTTAAGAAAGGGGAAAACTACCAACTAGGACAGGCAATAGGGAAAGCAATTGAGCATAAGCTACAGCCTTACAAAGAAGCGATCAATAAGATTTTAAGCGTTGTAAAAAGAGAAATAGAAAGGGAAGGTGATGGATTACCAGAAAATGTTTAAGTCAAAATTAGAAGAGCTTGAAAAAAGAGTTGCAGGCATCGAGGAACTGTATGCGAGGAGAAGCGAAATCCCAGATGTTTCCCCATACCTTGAAAGCGAAAAAGCAGAGGAGACCTACACAGACAAGGAATCGTTTGAGCGGATAACAAAGGGTTTACGAAAATTGATTCTTAACACAAAGACACGGATTTCCAGTCAAGGGGAAGCATTAGATAAGAAAATACAGGAAATAAAAGAAAAGCTTGACGAAAAGTACGGTTCAGATGAGGTGGTAACGACAATTATGTATATTCTAAAGCTATATGACAAGGGGGAATTGCCTGAGATTGGTTAACGATGATTATTTGACTAGGAATTTTAAACGCTCTGAATTAGCCTGTCCTTGCTGCAATAAATGTGAAATGAACCCTATTTTTATTTCTATGCCCGACAGATAGTCTCTCATCATGTTGGAAGTCATCTGAGGGCCATTATCACTTCTTATAGCCAGACCATCAAGATCGTGAACTTCAGCTGCCTTTAAAGCTCTGTCTAAAGTGAAAACAAGATCACCTGCTTTACATGATAGTCCGATGTGATAGCCTACAACTTTCCTATAGAAAACATCTATAAATGCTAGAAGAAAGAAGTATCTGTTTTCACCGTGGATATACCCGTATTTAATATCAAACTGCCAAAGCATATTTGGAGCCGTTATCACCCTATTTTCACAAAGCTTTCTATATCCCTTAATTTTCTTTCTATTTCTTGGAAGCAGTAGCTTTTGTTCATCACAAATCCTGTAAAGCTTCTTTCTGTTAACATGGTAACCATAGTCTCTTCGAAGATACCTGCTAAGCTTTGTGTAACCTCCAGCGTTTGCAAATTCTGGCTTGGCTCGGTATGTCCCTAAAGCTTTGACAATTTCTGGGTCTAAAACCTTTGAACCATCAGGATTGATCGAGAAACCCGGAATAGGTCTTCCCCGCTTTCCTTTAGTCTTTGGAATATAGCCTTTAATTCTTGAGTACCAGGTGGAGCTCGCCAATTGACATACCTTGATAACTTTTGTGACAGGAATGCAACGTTTAACAAATATTTCAGTCACTTCGAATCTTTTAGCCAGACTAGGTTTGTTTTTTTTAAAAGCTCTTTCAATATTTGATTCTCAGTTCTTAGCTCTTCAAGCTCCTTTTTCATTTTCTTCATATTCACCTTATTTCCCTGCGTTTCCTTGTTCTTGTCGTTTTTTACCCAGGTATGGACCGTTGAGACCGTAATGTCATGTTTTCTTGCAACAGCCGTCATATTACCCGTTTCCGCTACTTCCCTGATAATTCTTGATTTCAATTCTGAATCATACTTTTCCATAAGACTTCTCCTCTCAATCTATTATCGTCAATATACGAAAGAAAAGTCTCCACATTATATAGGGGGTCAGCTAGAATAGGCAGGAGACTTATGAATAGATGAACTGAATAATAAAAAAAGATTCTATTGAAGAGGAAAGACTCTCTCGCCTTTTTCGCGCCATGTACTTCTTTCTTGAGTAGCTGCCTCTGTCATAGAGCCAATTTCTTTATAACCATCAAGATCAGCTACGATTGTTTTTTCCACACTTCCTTCAGGTGTTTGGAAGTCTATGTGCATCATCTTTTTAGTGTGATCTTTGAAGTAGTAACCAGATCCAATCACATCACCTTCAAGGTTTTGAACTTCAATCAATCCAAGCTCATTTTTAATGAGTTTTTTCGACCATGTCATAGTCTCACCATCTTCTGTAAAAATAGTTTTCACCACTGTACAGGTGTTCTCATCTGTCTTACTTTTGTTTACTGTGGAGCTGTAATGAGAGCTTTCTCCAGCGGCATTTCTGTATTCACCATGCCCTTTGAAAACCCATTCTGAAGGTGATGCTAAAGAAATCGTAGAAATTGCGAGTGCAAAAGTAGTGGTTACTAGTTTCATAATGAATCCTTTTAATAAATTGATTTTTTATGACTAGTATTCTTTCAGAAAGAGCTTGAAAAGCCAATTAAATAAATGGTGAAAATCTTGTTAAGATATGAATAAGTTCATTCGAAGTCTTCTGAAATTCAAGCTCTAAGCTTATTAATCATCGTGATGACCTTCTCTGGGGATTCAGTTACCATTACGTCTTTAGACAAACCTTGCATTGTCAAATATGACCTAGATTCTGCATGCTATGAATTTCTCCATCGCCGCTATCAAAAATATACAAAAAGATTGGAGGAAAATCTCGCA
>JABSRF010000448.1 GCA_013215275.1 Oligoflexales bacterium
GTATCACAGGTTATCTAAAGTCGCCCTGCGAAGCGATGAAAATTTTTCTTCTGCACTTAATCTAGCAATCCGCCAGTAGAAATAATAATAAATTTTGCCATATATAATATCCTCGCAACTTTAGCACACGTGGCGAGTGATACAAAAGGTGCCAAAGAAAAGCAAGGAATTAATGCCGTTTAAAAATCTTCCCTTGCTAAAGGAAAGCTCATGCAGTGGCTTCCTCCCCTTGCTCTTGACAACTCAGCAGATGGGAATACGATGAGGGTATCTCCATGAATTAGAGTATCGAGGGATGCACCTTGCCTCAGTTTTTTGTTGAGGTCATTTGCATGAATAATGGTAAATCCATTGTTCTCTAAAGCTTGGTTAGTCAACCGATTTCTTTCGTATCCTAAAATAACCCCTTCATCCAGAGCTAAGAAATTGCATGCATCGGTCCACTGCTCCCTGCTTTCTTGGTATGGGTCTTGGTCAGCACAGTAAACAAATCGACATTTCGAGGCTCCAAAATCATCAACACTGATGCTGGTAAGCAGCTCTTGTAAGGAAGAGTACTCTCGACTCTTAGTAACGACTCCTTGCTGCAAGGAAAATTGTTGGCAGACAGCATGCTTGCGAGCTGCTTCCCCATCAAAGTACTCCTCGATCGATTTACCGGCGTTTTGTGGTTGCGAAATCGGGCCATAGACTGCCCAAGTATCCCTTTTTAATTGGGTAAAAAGGGTGTCAATATGCATGCACCCTCGTTCCTTTGGAATATCGATGACTGATACCTTTTTAATCTGAGTGGACTCAGCTGCCATGCGAAATAAAGACTCAATTGCGGCACCGTTGGTTCTTTCACTACGTCCAACAAGCAGATGCTCAGGGCTGATCATCATCACATCTCCACCTTCGATTGAAGGCAGTGAAGCCTGTGAGGCCCACCCATGATATTCGAGCTGGATCAGTGAGTCACGAGCGATCCCTAAACCGAAGTATGCGAGGTACTGAAGCAATAGCGCTTCTCTTGATCGCACAGATTTTTTAAAAACCATGCAAGCCATAACGTCTTCTAGCACAACCCCTAAATCACGGGTGAAAAGTAAATTCGGGATAGGAGGAAAAAGAATTTTTTGATCGAAACAGCCCGTTAGTAAAGTCTGGCATAACTGGTCTGGACTAAGAAGCTGTAATTTGTCCAAAGTCACTAAAGGCACCTTTTCATGAGCGCAAACAGCATGAGTAATGGCATCCCTAAAATTTTGGTCTTCTAAGCACTGACTAAGCAAATGCGCTACATCAATGACCTTATCCGAGTCCAAGTATTCATCTTGATAAGGGTCAAGCTGTTTCATCCTGACTTCTTCATCATTGCTTAATTTTTTTGCTACTTCAGGATCTAAAAACCAAAGCAAAGTTTCATGATAGCTGGCATACTCATGCCGCATGACCTGATAGTCGACAATGTCGTCATAGAGGAGCTCCCTTTGCAGTGCAGGAGGGATATATTGCGAGCCGCTATTCGGAACGTTAATTAGCAGGCTTTTAAGCTTCCCAACCTCATTGGTCACATGAATCTTTTCTCGCATCACTCCCCCATCATGATTCAACTTAATTTTCAGGCCAAAGAACTCAAGCAAAGAATGTATACGATCTATGGTGTTAAAACGAGGTAAAAGAGAAAAAAACCATAGATCACCTCAAAACAGGAAACTGTTCATATAAATAGCATTAATATGTTTGTGCATGAATGAAGGGGTGCCTTTTCAAACTTAATAAAAGGTAAGCAAGCATCCGTTTAATTGGGAAGAATCAGTTATGATTAACCATGATTCAAGGGCAGGGCACAAAGCTCCGAACTTTTCATTACGTGAGATTCTTGTTTCTTTGAGGCAAACAAAGTGCAATATCATCTTTTAGTAATAATCATTGCTTTCACTATGGTTTACTGCTCTTCCGAACAGAGCTTTAGAAATTCATCATCACAGGTCAATGAAAGCCTTGAGCCAGCTAGGGATGAGGAAGCGCAAGCGGTCGATGAGCCTCAAACCATAGAAGACGTAGAAGAAGAGGATAGCGAGGACATCACAGCAACGAGGCCAGTGGTTATTTCTGGTTCTTATCTGACCTGTCAGGTTTTGACTGAAAGCCCTAATGAATCAAATACCCAGGTTTCATGTCATTTTGAAAAAGATGGCTCTGTTATTGACAGTCTTGTTATCAGAGAATCCGATGTATCGTTTACCATTAATAACTCCAGAGCTGTTGTGCAAAACTTTAAGAGCGAGAATGGAGTCTTCACTTTTGAGGTCCCAAATAACGATATTATTTCTTTGACCATATCAGTTGATTCCATAGACGGTGAAGCAATCGGCGAGGACTTGCAAAGTGATGAGCCGACTAAAACCGTTGCCGTATTATCAACTAGCACCGTAACAAATGAGGATCAAGAACCAGAAGAAGGGGATGATCCTCCCAACGATGATGATGAGCCGGAAGAGGAGACTCCTGAGGAGCCCTTAGAGCAGGACGAGGAGCAGCTTCCTGATCTTTCACTCAGTAACCTAACGGTGAGTACTGGAAAGGCCTACCAAATCCAAGATTCGGTAGGCATCGACTCTGAGCTTTATATCGACCGGGATTATCGCTTTACGTCCTTGGGTGAGTTTGAAGGCTCTATGTTTATCCAGACTTCAAACGAGGATGACGGCGAGCTGACAGATTCCCTCATCACTTTCAATATCAATCGATCTGCTGAAATTTTAGTCTTATTTGACGTTAGGGCAGATAGCCTTCCTACCTGGCTGGCGTCGTGGGAACTATTGCCATCGATCATTGAGACCAATATCCCAAAATGCAGTAGAAACCGCTATTTCAATAGCTGCGATTGCATTGACTGTAATTCGGCTTCAGCAAATTGATG
>JABSRF010000449.1 GCA_013215275.1 Oligoflexales bacterium
ATCCGTTTCTACCAAAATATAGCGTTCTGATCACACATGAATAGTGGGTAGAATATTTATTTGGAGTTACCTAAGACACAATGAGAGCGACTGCCTTCAATTGCTCCTTGATCCGGTTTAATGCATACTGCCCAAGCAGCTGCATGGATTCCTTAACAGTTAGCATAGAGTTCTCCCCGTGTTCTTCAAATATCGGAAAGATCCTAAGCAAAATTAGAAAATGCAAAAAAACTGTTCCCATAAGACCAAGAAATTGCTTTTATAACACCTAAATTGGAAAATAAACCAAATGAGTATTAAAGGAGCAAGCAATGAAAAAGTGTCTGTTGGCAGTCTTATTTTTCGTTTTTGGTAATGGGATTGCTTTAGCGGAACCAGATCCACAGCTCGTTCAAAGCGACGAAGATCCCATATTTATCATAACTTTGGGAGATAGCGCCGCAAAAGGAGTTTGGGCGGATTCTAGCTTGGGAGCGCCAGGTGCTGGCTTTTATTGGAGTGCATTCCTTTCTTCTGTAGAGTCCAGCCTACTAAAACGTATTTTTGGTTATGACCACACTTACAGCCCATTGCAAGGGGCTCGTGATCATATTCAGGAAATAGAGAGGCTTTTTGGACATGTCGCAAGGGAAGGGCTTTCTGGCTTAGCAGGCAAACAGGATTACTCTCTGCCCGTGCGGATTGAAGAGTACACTGGAAGGAAAACCAAGGTTTTAAATGCTAGCTTTCTTGCTGCTTCCTAAACAACTTCTGGCCTCGCAATGGACAAGATTGATCGCTTCTATCAAAAAAATCCTTACCACATTAAACCGCAGGCTGTTTTTGTGAGCTACAACGGTATGGATTTTATGTTTGGAGAGACCTTAGTTGACTTCCAAAACAGTGTCAAAAAGCTGCTAAATGATATCGACAAGCGTTTTCCTGATACTCACATTGTTGTGACTGAACTAGTGGATATGGTATCAATTCTAACCAACCAAGACCAACTTGCAATTCCTTCAGGAGTTCTACTTGAGGCTCACTATTGCAGTGATGTTTACAACCGCATTGGTTTTGGAAAAAGACATGATTTGAGCCCAGGGAAAACAGGCGCCCATGTTGAGATGCATCGACGTAAGATCAAGAAGATGAACAAAACCTTAGTCAATGAAATCGCAGATTATCAGCTTGCAGCCCTAGCAAATGGAGAGATCAAAAAAATAGACCTAGTGTCAACCGTGGATCACTCCGATTGGGCACCTTACCTTGCTGCTGATTGCCTTCATCCAAATAAAAATGGACAAAAGCTAATAAGCGATGAAATCTGGAAAAAAGTGCTTGAAGTGGATGTTTTTGCAGACTAATGCTTGCAAGCTATAGCTCAATATCAATCTTAGTATTCTGATGTAGCATTTTTAAATCCTTGAAACTAACCGGCACTTTAGTATCGTCTTCAAATTTCAAAAATGCTGTGCCCTTTTCCAGCTCCACCTTATTGATCTTCTTGTCGTTGCAGGTATATGGCTTTCCAAGGGTTAAGCGTGAATTAATATACTTAGCTCTTTCCTGGTTAATAGATAATTTATTTGCCATAAATATTTCCTTTGTATGTTTGAGTCTATTAGAAATAATAATCACAATTTGAAAATTTACTATGGCAAATATTAGGCGGGTATCATCTAATCACGGCTAACACACCTGAGTCAGGTATTTCTACCAGCTAGGTAGTTGTACAAAAAATCAGAAAAAATAGGCTTCACTAGGTCACATTATTTCAAAAATATTTTCTGCGGCTTAACAACCCGATTCCTATACGAAAATTACAGTAACTTTTATGTGTATTTTATTATTCCGTTAAGATATATACGTAAATAGTGAATTATTCGGCAAGGTGTCCTGTGCTTAGTAGATGTTGTTTAATATTATTTTTGATCATATCAGTGGCTTGTGGAAGCAATGACAAAATTGTCACAGTTAGCCAAGAAAACCTAGGCAAAGGTGAAAATGCAGTTACTGAAGAAAGCACCACGAATAGGAGAAACAGTCCTGCCATAAAACCCGGTAGTAGTTCCGGACAAAGCTCAGGAGATAAAGATACAACTGATGAAGAGGCTCTACCTTCCGCAATGCTGATGGCTTCCTACCTCAGCGACTGTAAGGTGGTAGCAACTAATATAATCTGTTCCATTGCCGACGGGTTTTTACCTCAGTTCCTAGATGTGATCTCTCTCTCTGACAAAACTGGTAGTGTTACCTTGGAAAAGCCTGACCTCATCTTCGTTTTCGAAAACAGCTTGATAAGGATTTCATTTCCTCAAGAGTTCGACATCAATGGGATGAAACTTGGGGATGTTGAAATTCCACTGTCATTTGGAACAAATGAAGAGGTAGAGGCTGAGGCAGCGGTTCCACCAGAGGCTCCCATCATCTCAAGCTTAACGGTAGCAGCTATGGATATTAGCCCCCTTTACCTGCAAAAGGATTCAACTCAAGCTATCGAGTGGAGCTCAGAGAATTCAGAAAGCTGTGAAATTAAGTTTGGCAATAATTCGATTAACGCAAACCTTCCACCTTCAGGGCAACTCGACTTCGAATTTACTGAAGATGGTAGCATCACACTTAAATGCATTAATGCATCAGGAGAGTCGGCAGAAAATAGCCTAGAAATTATGGTGTTACTAGACCCTGTTATCACGAACTTATCAGTTGCAGGAGAAAGCATCGGTCCGGTTGTGGTAGGAATTGGTAGCACACACTCCATTGCATGGACCTCAGAAAATGCCACTAAGTGTGAGCTAAGGGCAAACGATAGTTTATTGTCGCAAGAAACTTCAGGTTCGGTTGACTTAGGTAACTCCAAATAAATGTCCTACCCATTGATGGTTAATTTTAGTACAGTTCTGGCCTGTGATTGCGCACTC
>JABSRF010000045.1 GCA_013215275.1 Oligoflexales bacterium
GATAATTGCTAAACCTATGAGTATCGTGGAGTTAATGACCGTTAGAGTGCGTCAATAGATCGAGACCAGTGCCTTTATAATAAACTTATGAAATATTGGGATTTTATAAAAAGTTGTTGAGTCTGGCGGCAGCATTGGCTATAGTGCCGAATCTAAACAATAAAACGGTGCAACTTTGACTAATCCAGACGCTAACAGACCTGTAAAAAATATTCGAGCCACAGATCGCAAACCGGTGTGTGTCTTTCGGGCAATTCTTGCAGGCCTTTCTATTTTATTGTTGTTGTGTCTGTCTTCCTTAGAGCCGGTTAAGGCTTCCAAGGCTGATTCCAAGCAGGATACCATTAGCCTTTTACCTTACCATCAGCTGCTCAAGTCATTAGTCCCTAGAAATAACCTGCTTCACGATGAACAGCTCGTATTTACAAGGAATAAGGACTCGAGCGACGAGCATCCAGACAATGACCTTCTGTCAACTGATATAGAGAGCCTTTTTTTGGCCTCAGAGCAAGTCAATGCTCGCTTTGGTTTTGAGTGTATCTCAAAAATATTGGACTGCGATGATGATGGCTCCGTAAGTAGAATTTTTGCTAAATTTGAGTATAAAGACCCTGTGGGTAAGGCCTTAGGGGTTTTGGAGCAGTCATTTTTAGTTAAGGGAGATGAATTCACCTGCAGAATTGAGCATGTGAGCCTTCCTTCGGGTAAGCGAATGAGCATTCCGATCATTCAGGAAACTCTAAAAGTATTAGGCTCTTTGAGTGCTAACCCTAGAAACCGAATCGAGTTAGAAGCAGCTAGTGGTAAGCACCTTGTTGGAGCTTACGTCTGGGCGAAGCGAGGGTTTAAATTTTTATCCGGTGAACGTGATGCTTTAGAAGCTCAGTTGGTGGCTTATATTCAAAAGATGCACCCTTTTGAGCCAAAAGAACAGGTTTTGTCTTGGATTAAGCAGCATAGGCTGGTAAATCCTGAGGATTTTATCTCACTCCCAAAGTATGAGCCCCATTCTGCTCAAGGTTTCAAGTCAATACTGACGCGTTTGAATTTTAAGTCTCAATGCCATCGCAAGTTTGCAAAGCAGCACTCTGAGCTCGGACTCGCTTTTCTTCTTGATCCACGGATGGCAGCCCGATGGGAAGGGGAAATGATTGTTGGTGAAGCCTAAGCAGCTTCGATGTCATCACCCGAGCTTAGATCCATCAAAGATTGATAATACTTTTTAAATAGAGTGGCTTTTTCAGCTTCGTTTGCTTTCGCATAGTCAGACTTCTCAACTAAACTAATGACAAGGATAAGCTCACGGAGAAATGCTTCTTCTTCATCTTGGTTCTCAATTAATTCATCAGCTTTTTCTTTCCAAAGCTGCTTTACATGGTAAAGGGTTCGAAAGTCTTCAGCTCTGTTGTAGCGATTGCTTATGACCTCATCGATAGCCTCTTCCCACTCTAGTTTTTTCTTGCTCCTTAGCTCAGAGTAGCTTCCAATGATCTCGGTTAAAAACTTGCGTGTCCTATTGTGCTGAAGAATTTTTTTGCTAGCAAAAAGCAGGCCTAAAAGAGCAAGGCCCGCTATAATAAAAAGCATTAGAGAAGATGCCTCCTACTCAGTTTTTAAAAGGATACGGGAGCCTGTTCGATCTCCGGTATCCTTTTATGCTACCATAAATTTTCCTTAAACTATAAGGACAAGTGCTTAAAGGAAGGCGCTAGGTGTGGGTTTTAATGTTCTGAAATCATGGATTTAATTCTTTTAATCCCCAGGTTGACTTGCTCCCAGGAAGGCCCAAAACTGAGGCGAGTATGATTGCGAAACCGACTTGGACGACCATATCGACGCCTGCCTGGGTTGACGTCAAAAAACTCTCCCGGGACTGTGATGAGCTTGTTTTTTAAACCAAGCTCGAAAAAATCTTTTCCGTTGTTCATCGGTGCTGGGAGTTCACTAAGGTTGCCCCAAACATAAAAGGTGCCACCGGGCTCTATTTCAACTTCAATTCCAAGGTCTTTCATTCCCTGTAGCAAAAGCTTTCGCTTTTTTCTGAATGCTGACTGAATTGCTAGACTTTCCTGCTCACAATGCTTTTGCTCCAGAAGCGGAATAGCAGCTTGCTGCATTGGGTGGCTGGCTCCCCCATCAAGGAAACTTCCTGCACTTGCTACGGATTCAATGATCTTTTTTGGACCTACGGTCCAAGAGATCCTCCAGCCTGGGTAACGCCAATTTTTGGTAAGGCCATCGATAATGATGACCTGACTTTGATCCACATCATCGACAAATTCCGCCGCGCTGACATTCGGGTTTTTCTTGTGGGCCAACGATGAGTCCCATATATAGCGGCTATAAAACTCGTCGAGGATTAGAGCACAATCCAAGTTGTCAGCAACATGGACCCAACCTTCGAGCTCTTCTCCGCATATCAGCTTACCGGTAGGGTTGCAGGGGTTTGATAGTAGGAGAGCACCAAGCCCACGTCCTGCAATTTCTTTGCGAAGCTCCTTCAGTGAAAACTCGTAACCTCTTTCTGGCTCTAACAAAATAGGGATTGGGGTGAAGCTTCTAAAGGCTCCGAGAATTTCTTCGTATGCTGTGTAATCAGGGAGAAAGTGACCTAGATTCAGTTGACCAAGTGCAGCAATAATCCTGGTTAATCCAGACCGTCCCCCAGGAGAAATAGCAACATTTTCTGCGGTGTATTGAGAACGCATCCCTTTGCGATAGGTTCGATTGTAGTAATCTGCAACTGCTTGCCTGAGTTCCCAGACCCCCCCAACTGGAGCATACTCTGTTGTGATCTCATCCACGTGGATATTGGTGACTCTTTTGGGGCCATGCTCAAGGGGTCCTACCTCTGGTTGCCCTTGACCAAAGTTAACCCAATCACTGGGTTTGTCGAAGTATCCGTGTTTTCTTGCCTCTGTCATGACATAGATCACTCCCGTTAAAGGGACTGGACGAAAATTTTGGTCATGACCATTCTTTGCTTGCAGGTTGGGTCTCATGGTTTCTCAGGTGTTAGTATGGTTATGGGGGATGAAAGGCTTAAATTTAAGCCCATAATATTGGGGCTATTATAGCAGAATTAAGACTAGGCTGAACATGCCTTTTTGCGGTTTAAAGCTTTAAGCAAAGGGGTGAGCTTGGCTTTAGTTCCAAATTATTGGGAGTTTTTCGGTGATGTGCGAGCTATTTAACGTATGGGTGCATCTATAAACGAGGATTTCAACCCCATCATTTTGAGCAGCTTTCAAAGCTTTAGCGTACTCAGGGTCTATTTCTTCTGCAGGTCGAAATTGGTTTCCTTCTGGTCTGTTCACTAAAAAGAACATGACAGCTCGGTCTCCGATTGCGTGTTGTTTGCTAAGCTCTTTAATGTGTTTTAACCCTCGTTGTGAGACTGCGTCAGGGAAAATGACCTGTTCTTCAGCCAATAGAGTCACATTTTTCACTTCCACATAACATGAGGGACGACCATTCCCTTCCAGGAGGATGTCTATTCGAGATCGGTCCCCATAACGAACCTCAGTTCGAAGCTTATCATAACCTGAAAGCTCAGGAATGCTTCCGTTCTTTATGGCATCGAGAACAATTTTATTGGGCCTGTGGGTGTTGATGCCAATGTACCCACGATCGGTTTCAGTGAGTTCCCAGGTATATGCAAGTTTTCTCTTAGGAGAGTTGTGGTAACTCAGGTAAATACGGTCACCAGGTGCGCCACAGGTTTTCATACTTCCTGTGTTGGGGCAGTGTGCTGTTATTTGGGTTCCGCAGTCTAAATGTGCATCTGCTAAAAAGCGTTTATATCGTTTAATCAGGGTTGCGGGAATAAGTGGCTGTTCAAAATTCAAGCCCAATCCTTTCAAGCTCTAGTAATTGCCTTTGAGAGGCAAGCTCAAATCCATACTTTGCTAACTTCACAAGGTATACAGAATGCCTCTCCCTTAAGCGTTGTAGGGTGCCTTTGTAGGCAAGCTCCACGAGGTTTGTTCTGATTTTATACTTCATGGGAGAGCCTGCCATAGCTTTCGCACATTCCTCGTATGGTTGAAAGATCAAAAAGTCAACATTGTGATATTTAGCAGTTATATGATCGAGGGCTAATTGAAAGCGCGAATTTACAAGGGTTTTAATGGTCTGAATGAGGGTATAAACACCCCCTTTTTTGTCCACCTCTCCTGGTTCCCAAGATGCGTAAGGACGCATGGGGTCGATGATAAAGATGAGGTTGCATCCATTCTTAACCACTAGCTCAAGATTACAGGTTCTGGTGATAAGTCCATCTATAAAGTGATGATTTTGGATCTTGCACGGGGTGAAGAATGGAGGAAGGGAGCAGGAAGCTCGTACAGCTTCACTGATATCCACTTGGTCCCATTGGCCCGTTCCAAAAACCGTATGCTCAAAAGTGTCTTGATTCGTAGCGCCAATAAACAGTTTGTTTTCCAAGGTGGCAAATTGATCGTCACATCCGTAACTTGCTAGGGTGTCATGAATAAACTTTTTGAGTTTATCTCCTTTGAAGAAACCAGTAGGAACAGAGCGAATCGCTTTTTGGGCCCATTTATGCGGGTCCGAGCCACCCCAAGATAAGGTTTGTTTCATAAAGCGTCGGCTGATTTCTGCGAAGGCCACATCATATAAGATGCTGCCTTTGATTTGAGGTAGGGTTTCAGATTTGCCGAGAAAGGCCTTGATCATCTCTTCGAGTGGAACCCTGGCTGCAAGTGCTGAGGAAACAATAGAGCCACTGCTAATCCCTGAATAAACATCGCACTCATTGAGGGATCTGCCAGAAAGCGCACGCTCAAGGGCATAACAGCATCCTGTTTGGTATAAAAACCCTTCCATTCCTCCTCCACTCATAGCGCAACCAACCTTATATTCGTTGCGAGCGTGGTCTTGGGTCAGGATTTTTGTGATCCAACGCAGTGATTGAGCCAAACTTCGGGGGGCGACCTGAACGTCTCTGACATGCTCTCGACCAAGTAAAAAGGTCTTGTGAGCTGCATTTTCACCACCATCCAGAATGGCTACGGCTCGGCTTAGAGGAAAGTGAAAGTCTGGCCCCCAGAGCTGTGCAAGGGAGTCCACGTCTTCCTTAATGGCAGCAAAGGCTTCTACTGCATCGACGCCACCTTCTCTCTCATCGTAGATCAGCAAGTCTACCGGATGTTGGCGCAAATGCGGAGTCACGGCATCAAGTTGAGAAAGTAAGTGCAGTCTTAGCTCCAGAGCTCCTAAGGAGGGGTGCTCGATGCGGAAGCATTCAGCAAAGGAACGGTCATTGATCGGCTCTGCTTCAAGTCGATAAAGGTTTGCTTTAGCCTTATTTATTTGAGAAGGAGAGGCGACCAATAAAAGATAATAACGCAATACTTACTCCCCGATCGGTTTTACTTTTTGAACATAACCTTCTAGGGTTTGAGAGTTAACGTAACCACTTAAACGTATCATGTCTTTAGGTTTTTGCGCATCTTCAAGGATAATCAAAGTGGGAAGCCCCTGAACTTTATAGCGTTCTTGAATCTCATCATTCTCATCGGTGGATTCAGTGAGGTCTAGCTTGAGTAGGACCCACTCATGCTTTACAAGCTTTTCGATGGTTTGAGGGTTGGAAAAGGTCGTTTTATCCATTTTTTTGCAAGCCTCACACCATTCAGCCCACATATCGATAAGCAGAGGCCTGCCAGTCTTGCTAGCTATGTCAATAGCGTCTTGCTCATTTTTAATCCAGTTGAGCCCTGTTCTTGATGCTGCTGATTGCTCGGTGGCAACCCATTGGCTTGTGGCAAAGAGTCCCAGCCCCAACAAAATGCTGGGAGCGATCATAGCTGCTTTGTTGTGATGCAGCTTTGCAATGGCAAGAATCGTGATGACTCCGATGGTGCCTAGGCTCAGCCCAGAAATGCTAAATGCAGGCCAGTAGTTCGAAAGGGATTTGAGAAGCTGGTATGCTGGCACCCTTAAGTAATAAAATGCTAATGCGAACATGATTGAGGCAAACAATAGCTTAATCCCCACTTGCCACTTCGGCGATACCCGTACTTGTGACAGTCGAGCTGCAGCACTCCCTAAGAAAACATAGGGCAGGCCAAAGCCAATGCTATAAACCACGAGCAGTAGGCTTGATTGCAACATGTCTTTTTGTGTTGCGATATAGGCCAAGAGTGCTGCTAGGATAGGGCCTGTGCATGGAGATGCCACCAGGCCGGCTCCTGTTCCCATGATAAACGCATTTCCAGGGCCTGCTTTTCCATTTCCGATCTTATTTCCGATGCTTTGTAAAAAAGATAGGTTACCATAACCAAGCATGGTTATTCCTAAGGCTAGCATGATTGCAGCAAAGGCCAGATTAAATCCAGTGCTTGCCATGAGGTTACCAAACATTGAGCCGGTCATTGCAGCGAAAATACCCAAGGCTGAGTATGTCACGATGATCCCAGACGCATAAGCGCTTGCACCAATGATTGGCTTATCTCCTTGCCCTGACAAAAGTCGAATGGTGATGGGGATCATCGGGTAGACGCATGGAGTTAGGTTTGTAAGGATACCTCCGATAAAAACGAAGGTAAAAAGTAGCAGTAACGGTAGCGAGCCTGTTTTAACCTTATTAGCAATATCTTCTTCAAATCCAACGGGTGTTTCGTAGATGGTGGGGTTTTCGGCGATGTCTGCAGGGCTTTTTACAACCTGATCTTTTTTGGGTACGGAATCCAATGCCTCGGGTGTGGGGTCTTGGTTCTGGGTAAAAAGCTTAGCGTAGGAATCATTGCCTGGAAAAACCGGCAATGAGAAGGTTTCGGTAAAAGGGAATAAGCAAATCAAAGTAGTGCAGCCTAGGTAGCGGATAGAAAGGGGAAAAGATTTCTTTTCATAGGCTTGAGGTCCTGTAAATAAGAGGAAAAACTCACCTCCCGTATAGACCTTAACGACCTTTCCGCTGACTGGGTCTTTGAGATCGGAGGTCTTGGGTGACTGAATATTGGTCAAGAGGTAACCGCTGGGGCTTTCGAAGCTCACTTTATCAGTGTACAGGGTGAAGTCTTGCTCCGTATCTAAGCGGATGGAGACCAAGACACTGCCGTCAGGGTAGGCATTGGCGCCTGCCATCTGCCAATGGATCACATCGGTAGGCCGGATATCGGTCTCACCGGCCTCTAACTCAAGGCTAAGGTCAAGGGGGTCGGATTGAGACTGGGCTGAAGCCGCGTTTGTTATGGTTAGGGCTAATAGCAAACATTTTAATATTCTTAAGAAAAATAACATGCTTATATGCCTCCTTTGTCGGACTTATCGGCTAGCATAGCAGCTTTCAGTAGTAAAGAAAAACCAAGTGATTCAAGAAGATTAAACTGCATACTAGATTTGTTCTTAAAAGCTCGTAAGTTAGCTGGGGCTAGCTCGCTTGCTTCCCATTTTCTATCACCCTCAGCGGAGAAAAGAAATCACTGTCCGATGCCCCTAAACAAAAAAATCCATTAAAACGGTACGATAATCGTATTTATGATTTTTTTCATCGAGGACAGTTGACGAAATGCATTAGTTTCATTAAAAGTACTTGTCTTACGTGGCAAAAAGATAATGTAGCTACACGAGAAAACAGCAACCTGAGAATCATCATTGGAACCCATCAATGAGCAATCAAAAGTACTTAGTAAAAACCAAATTTCGCAAAGGCGACGAAGTTGTAGTCATATCCGGTAGTTCTAAAGGTCAAAGCGGTACTATCGACCGACTCGATCGCAAAAACAACAGGGTATTCGTAAGCGGAATCAACGTCCGTAAGCGCCACCTAAAGCCAAACGCAAGCAACCCAGATGGCGGTATTGTTGACAAGACCCTTCCTGTGGATTTGAGCAATGTTGCTATCGTTGATCCTAAAACTAAGAAGCCAAGCCGAATTGGTTTCAAAGTTGAAGACGGGAAAAAAATCAGGGTATCAAGGGCTTCTGGAAGCGCTCTTTAAGATCGTCCCTAGTTTTTTTTCAATTTTTCAGTAAAATTTGCCCTCTTCAGCTAATGTTGAGGTCATATGGCTCGTTGCGCTCTCTTGAGATGGCAACGGGCTTTTTTTTTGTCCATTTTGGCCAACCTCATTTGCGTGCTTACGTGAGCACGATTGCCTAGCTTGTTATCGCCCCTGTGTAGGCAGGATTAGGCAACCTTATTCCTATTCCTCTCCTATTCACCTCAGTGACAAGGTGTGAGCTTTTTCGCTGAGATCGGTAACTGGAGAGCTCAAAGAATTCAGGAAAAGTTCGAGTCTTTTGAGCTGATCATTGTTGAATTTGAGGGGCAGAAGGGTTTCTTCCCGATGGCCAATCCCTGATTCTTCGGGCATTTCGTTGTAGTGACTCAAGATGTCTGCAATTTTGGCAAAACGGCCATCGTGGGTATAGGGAGCTCGCTGAGCAACGTTTCTTAGGCTCGGGGTCTTGAACGCTCCTACGAGCTCGAGGTTTTCCGAATCCAACCACGGTAGCTCTAAGCATGACTCTCTTTTTTCGTTGATGAACCCACCTTTACAATTAAAAGGGCTGTCTTGGACCATTAAAACTCCCATTGATCGGCCAACGTCTATACAGAGCTCCTGCACATCAAGGATTAGGTCGCTTTGCAAGGGTAGGCCGATGTTGTGGAATTGCTGGTCAGAAAAATGGGGGCCCATGTGGCAGGAGGTACAGATTCCAGGCCCCAAGAAAAGCTTAAGGCCATCAAGTTCGTCTTTGCCAAAACCCTCCCCTAGCGCTTCGTCAATGGGAGTTCCTGCAATAACCTTTTTTGCAAAGTCATCAAATGGTGAGTTTACAGCGATAATTCCTGTTTCAAACTGTGCAATGGCTTTGCCGAAGTTTACAAAAACAGTGTTAATAGAAGTCTGTTGCTCGGCAGATAATTGATCCCAAGCTTCCGCCCAGGCATCCGGAGTCTTAGGGGTGAAGTCCGATAAGCGTGAGATCAGCTTTGCGGGGGAGGTTTCGAGTTTGCTGGATTTTACTAGCAGTGCATCCTGTATGCGAAAGCTATCGAGGCTAGCAAACGTGTAAGCTGACATTTTTGCAGAGGTGTCATAACGACCTTCTTTGGCTTTTGCTTCTATGGGCAGCTCCGCTTCTAAATTTTGAGGAAATTGGCCAAAGTTGGCTTCATACTCTTTGCGGTAATGCTCCCTAATAAGCCTTACAACGTGGGTTCTGCTTATCCCATGCTCCATAGGATGCTCGATAGGGCCCAATGCTTGAGAGGCTAAGGAATCTGCTCGACCATCCCAAAAAAACCAGAAAGAAGCAAAGGAGTTGATGATGCTTGGGGTGCGACGTACCGTTTGACCAAGGCCTTGGCCAAACCTGAGCCCATCGCTAAAAGCTTTTTCGGGTTGGTGGCAGCTTGCGCATGCAACCTCTCCATTAGCAGAAAATCGTTTGTCAAAAAAAAGTTGCTTACCAAAACGTGCGAGATCTAGCTCATCAGGTGAAAAGTTTGGGAGCTCATCGGGTGAATAAGTCATCTGCCTCAGCTCTTCGATTAGTTCGTTGTCTGATGGCATCGGCCTGTTAGCGTGCGGGCGGATGCTCGGGATTAGGTTCCAGATCCATAGAGACAAAGCTGCAAGGCAGAAAATGGTGATGGGTCCCCTTGATCTTGCGGGTTTCGATTTTTTATGACTCTGTTTATTTTTCATGTTATCTCTGTACTCGCTAAATCTAGCCTATTTGTTGGAGGCTTTGTTAGAGGAGTGCTTATGTCCAAATTAATATTAATACCGGTCTTCGTATTTCTATGGAGTCTATCACCTTTAAGTTACGGCTTTGAATTAGGAAGAGCGGTGATCCCCAGTCAGGGTATTCAGGTTATCATAGAAACTTATGGTGATAGCAAGCCAAATTCAAAATCGGCAAGCTCTGAGCAAAAAGGGCATAAGCATCTTGCAACACAAAGCCAAAAGTCACTTGTTACAGAGAAGCCATCAATAAATCAAGCGAGGACTAAGCTTGCTATTAACCGCATGACTGACCTTGAAATTAGCGTTCGCAGTTTAAGCGAGAAGGGAAAGCTGTCTGGCCCATACCGATTGACCTTTTTTGACGCCCGAATGCCTGATCACAATCATGGCATGGTGGTTCAGCCTAAGATTAGTCAGCTTGATGATTTGCATTGGAAGGTTGAGGGTTTTAAGCTACATATGAAGGGTCTGTGGCAATTTTATATAACGATGAAGGTTGGGGAAACGGAAGAAAAGGCAAGCTTTGATCTCGACATCTAGATTAAATTCTGTTTTCCGTAATACTTTATTAAAATCAGATGAATATTGAGGGCCGAGTCCCAAAAAATCGCTTTAATCATTTTGAATGCGGTTTTATAAAGGTTCATAATAAGGGTGGTAACCCAAAGTGAAGGAGTGGCTAGTTGAAGAACTCTGGTGTCTTTAGATCGCGGGGAGTGAGTTGGTTGATGCATAAACTGTGCTTTACCTTGGGAAGCATGCTAGTGACTGCATCAGCATTTGGAGGGAACAAGGCGTTCGATGATGGTGACTACACAGTAAAAGCCACCCTATCATCACCTATGAATACCATTGCTGGCTTAACCGAGTGGGCTCAAAGTATCAATCATGTGTATGGTATAACCTCAATTGTATTGGTGCTTGTTTTCTTTGCAGTCAGCATTCCTCTTATCTATGCTATTTACAAATTCCGAGTAAGCGAAGATGAGGACCTCATCAATAAAAAGCCACCCAAACAGGTTCACGGTAATGTGGTTTTAGAATTTGCGTGGACCATCGTGCCGGTGATTCTCTTACTTTTTATAGCGATTCCTACATGGGAGGGGATTTTTAGCCGGCCAGTTAAACCTCCAGAGGGTGCTCTGAAGATAAAAGTAATTGGGCACCAGTGGTGGTGGGAATTCCAGTATCCAGAACTGGGTATCACTACGGCCAATGAGGTCCACTTGCCGGAAAATACTCCTGTGTTTTTTGAGTTGAGCTCAGCAGATGTGATCCATAGTTTCTGGATTCCTCAATTCGGTGGAAAAAAAGACGTTTTACCTGGAGCTGATGCCGTTAACCAAATGTTTTTCACAACACCCAAACTTGCGAATCCTGAGAAGGCTGGAGGCGAGTACTACCAGGGACAGTGCGTAGAGCTTTGCGGCTTATCTCATGCTTTAATGCGTTTCGAAGCGGTCCTTCACTCTAAACAAGAGTTTGATAGCTGGGCGAAGGTTCATAACCAGCCTCCAGTCATCGCATCAGAATTAGAGAAAAAGGGAGAGCTGCTTTTCGCACAATGCCAGGTTTGCCATACGATCTCAGGAACTCCCTCTGAGGATCTTGAAAAGCAAATGTTAGCGATGGATCCTCCAGCTCCTAAACAAGGCCCTAACCTTACAAGTTTTGGTGACCGAAGGACTCTCGGAGCAGGTACAAGAAAAAACACCTATGAAAACTTTGCTAAATGGGTGCGTGAGCCTCAATCCATAAAGCAAGGTGCGACCATGACTGCGTTTAACCTGTCTGATGATGATATGCAGGCAATTGCGGCATACCTGAGGTTTTCAACCGCGAAGAATTACTGATGATTCGCACGATTTGTACGCTAATTTCTTAGAATTGCTTAAGTTTTAATGGGATAATTTGATGGCTAAAAATTTACCGAGTACTGGAATCGTGAGTTGGTTAACCACCGTTGATCATAAACGGATAGGGATCTTATACGGGGTTACTGCCCTGTTCTTCCTTCTGTTCGGTGGCGCTGAAGCTATTTTCATGCGTACGCAGCTTGCACTACCTAATAATACCTTCTTGGATGCGGGAACCTATAACGGTTTGGTGACCCTACATGGCACCACCATGATTTTTCTTTTTGTGATGCCTTTGAGTGCTGCATTTTTTAACTATTTAACTCCTCTTATGATCGGAGCTCCTGACGTCGCTTTTCCTCGTATGAATGCTTTGAGCTACTGGATCTTTCTTTTCGGTGGTTTGCTGCTTAACTTCTCTTTCGTGGTGGGCTTACTACCAGATGGAGGGTGGTTTAACTATGCAAACCTTACTGGCCCTAAGTACAGTCCGAGCCATGCCATAGACTTCTGGGTTTTAGGGGTTCAGGTTGTTGGTCTGGCCTCTTTGATCGCAGCTATAAATTTCTTTGTCACGATTATGAATATGCGTTGTAAAGGAATGACCCTATTAAAAATGCCTATTTTCATTTGGACGACTCTAGTGACCCAGGTTCTTTTGATCCTTGCTCTTCCTGTCATTACGGTTGCGTTAATGATGATGACCTTTGACCGGTCATTTGGTACGGGGTTTTTCGATCCGGGAGCAGGTGGGCAGGTCATCATGTGGCAGCATCTATTTTGGATTTTCGGACACCCTGAAGTTTATATCCTTATTCTGCCTGCTATGGGCATCGTTTCAGAAATTTTACCTACCTTTTCCCGTAAGCCACTGTTTGGCTATTCCGTCATGGTTTACTCTTCATGTGCGATTGGTTTCTTGGGATTTGCTGTATGGGCTCACCATATGTTTACCACAGGCCTTGGCCCTTGGGCACAAGCCTTATTTTCGGCTGCTACCATGCTTATAGCGGTGCCCACAGGGGTTAAGATCTTTAACTGGGTATCCACCCTATGGGGAGGCCATATTCGTTTTACCACCCCGATGCTCTTTGCTTTGAGCTTTATTGCGATGTTTACCCTTGGTGGTCTGTCAGGGATTATGCACTCATCTCCTCCGATCGATTATCAGCACCAAGATACTTATTTTGTGGTCGCCCACTTTCACTATGTGCTTTATGGTGGTGCGGTCATGGCTCTATTTGGTGGAATTTTTTATTGGTTCCCTAAGATAACCGGCCGGTACATGGATGAAGGGATGGGCAAGCTCCAGTTCTGGATGTACATGATCGGTTTCAACTTAACGTTCTTCCCGATGCACTTTTTAGGCCTTCAAGGTATGCCGAGAAGGATCTTTACCTATGCTTCTGACCAGGGTTGGAACTTGTGGAACCTGGTGGCATCAGCGGGTGCCTATATCACAGCTGCTGGTGGTGTTTTGTTCTTTATTAACATTTTCTACAGCTTAAAGTGGGGTAAAAAAGCTCCTCATGATTGCTGGGATGGCAGAACCCTAGAGTGGACCTTATCATCCCCCCCTCCTGAGTATAATTTTGCAGTAGACCCTGAAGTAAAAGCCTTGGATGATTGGTGGCTAAGAAAATGGGACAAAGATGGCAAACGCTTACATCCAGAAGTTCAGCCTGAAATCGATCCGAGTACGAAGCATCTACCAAACCCATCTTTTTGGCCGATGATTCTTGCTTTCGGAATATTGCTATTAGCATGCGGTCCTTTCTTTAATGCAAAAGGGATTGCTCTGAGTTTGGTCGGGGTTCTGGTCATGCTAATTGCGACTTACGGTTGGTCTTTCGAGGAAGCATAGGTTTTAGTGAGAGTAAATTATGAGCTAAGCTTTAATTAGCTCGTTATATTAAATTTTCAGGGGGGTCTGTGAGCGGACAAGATCATGCAGTCCATGAGACTGTGACCGGGATAGATAATCGCAAGTTTGGCATGTGGATACTGATTGCTTCAGAGTGCTTTTTATTCGGGACTCTTATAGCAAACTACCTGATCAATAAGGCCAGAGGGCTGGTCGGGCCGACTCCTCAACAGATTTATGACATCGATATTACGACCTTAAGTACGTTTGACCTTCTGATGAGCTCAGTGGCTATGGTGCTGGCGCTCCATGGTTGTCAGACCCGCGATATCAAAAAATTTCGTTTTTGGACGGGGGTGGTTGTCCTCGGTGGTCTTATCTTCTTAGGCTTTCAGTACTATGAATTCTCACACTTTCTTGGTTTAGGATTAGGGCTAACAACTAACATTTTTGGCTCAAGTTTTTACCTCCTGACTGGCTGCCATGGGGCTCACGTCTTCTTCGGCGTTCTATGGCTTAGCTCAATCCTTATCACCTCCTATGCCAAAGGTGAGGAGTGGTTCCCTTCTATGCCCCTTGAGGTCGCAGGCCTCTATTGGCACTTTGTGGATGTGGTGTGGATTATTATTTTTACAGTCGTCTACCTGTTTGTATTTGTTTAAGGGAGGTCTAGGATGGTTAAGGAAGAAAAACATGCAACCGTTAAGACCTACTGGGTTTTAGCTGTCATTCTCTGTGTTATCACATTTGTTGAGTGGGTCATTTTCAAGTTTGAAGACCTGAGAACGAGTGCGGCTTTTATGATCCCTGTTTTGTCTGGACTCTCAGTAGCAAAGTTTATTATGGTTTGTGGCTGGTATATGCACCTGCGCTATGACCATGGGATGCTTTGGAAGATCTTTGCTTTTTCTGCCTTCCTAGCTACCGGAACGTTTTTCATATTGTTCTTGGCTTTGATGTAGTTTAGAGCAATGCTTTATTGAGCTAGGTGTCGACTAGGCCTTTCTCCTTTTCAAGTCAATATGACCATTGTAGAAGGGCCGATAGACTTCCTATCAGCTAGCTCTAATTCTGTTGCATCCTTTTCAGCTGAATCATAAATTCCAACATTTTCGTTCAACTGTTCGTAACGACTTCAGGTGGAGAGAAATATTTTATCTGAGAGGCTTGTTTTATGTCTGTAGCCTATGCCCATGACTTGGCAGCTGAGCTTTATGAACCCCTTCCCGAAGGCTTGTTCGACTATAAGTTTGACTGGGATCCTACCTTAATTTTCTTCGTGGCCTTATGCATTCTTTATATAAGGGGGCTAAGGGCTTTTAGGGGGAAGGTTCCTGTTAAAACTTGGCAGATTGTCTGCTTTTTTCTCGGCGTTAGCATCAATGTCCTTGCCCTCTGTCCGCCGATAGACCCGCTTGCCGATAGGCTGTTCTTTATGCATATGGTGCAACATATGTTGATCGTGGCGGTGGGCTCACCGCTTATGCTTTTTGGAGTTCCCTACTACATTGTCAGCCGCGGCTTGTCTCCTGGGTTTAGAAGAAGATTCTATTTTCCGATCATTAAGAACCGTGTTCTTCGGGGGATAAATAGTTTTTTACTCTTTCCTCTCGTTGCGCTTGTTTTGTTTGAAGCCAATTATTGGTTCTGGCATCTGCCGCGATTCTACAATTGGGCCCTGCTCAATGACTTTGTGCACATGTTTGAGCATGCATGCATGGCGATTACCTCTTTCTATCTTTGGAGGAACATCATTGACCCCTTCCCCTTAAGGTGTCGTCTGCATATGGGCTTTCGTTTGCTCTTTCTCGCTGCAATTATGGCTTTAAACACGGTCTTAGCAGCAGCCCTCACTTATGCAACCACTGTTTGGTATGCTTACGAGGGCATCCCTATGCCAAAGTGGTGGTCATACCGCTGGACTCATCTTGATGATCAACGCCTCGGTGGCCTTATTATGTGGATTCCAGGGGGATTTTTGACGTTTTTATCCATGACTATATGCTTCTTCGTTTGGGTGAAACGGGAGCAGGATGCAGATGCTATTCGCATGGCCCAGCAGGAAGCTAAGAGCTCATCGGACCTGGCCTTAGCAGTAAAAAAGCTTTCGCCAACATAAAAACTTGAAACTGCCTTGACAGATCCAATTATAAGACATATAAAAATCCTCGCTTTAAGGCATTCCTGGGGGAGTAGTTAAGTTGGTTATAACGCCGGCCTGTCACGCCGGAGGCCGCGGGTTCAAGTCCCGTCTCTCCCGCCATTCTAAGATTTAGAAGCCATCCCAACTGGGGTGGCTTTTTTTGTTTTAGGCAATATAAATGTTGATACATGATGATTGTTTGAACGCATTAAAACATCTGCAGCCTAGCTCGGTTGATCTTGTCTATTTAGACCCTCCATTTTTTACTCAAAAAAAGCATAAGCAACGAAACCGAGATAACTCTGAAGAGTATACTTTTGACGACTGTTGGGAGTCTGTGGATAGCTATCGTCACTATATCGAAGATCGGCTAAAGGTCTGTCATGAAGTTTTAAGAGACTCAGGGTCAATTTTTCTTCATTGTGATAGAACTGCTTCGCACTACCTTAGGTTTGCCCTTGATAGAGTCTTCGGAACTAGTCATTTTCAGAGTGAAATTATTTGGTCTTTTCGAAGGTGGTCCAATGCGAAGAAAGGGCTATTGAACAGCCACCAAGTTATTTTCTTCTATTCAAAAACAGATCAGTTCAAATTTTTTCAAATGTATCAGTCATACTCACCAGCTACGAACCTCGATCAAATCTTTCAAGAGCGGGTAAGAGACAAGCGAGGGAAATCCGCTTATAGGAAAATCGGGAGCAAGCCCATTTTGATTGATACTAAAAAAGGAGTGCCTCTTTCAGATGTTTGGGATATTCCCTACTTAAACCCTAAAGCAAAGGAACGAGTCGGGTACCCAACCCAAAAACCAATAGCCTTATTAGAGAGGGTTTTAGCTCTGGCTACACAGGAAGGTGACTTGGTGTTTGACCCCTTTTGCGGGAATGGAACCACTTTGGTGGCAGCCAAACTAATGAAGCGTCGATATTTTGGAATGGATCTTTCGTCCAAGGCAATCCAATTAGCACAGCATCGCCTCGAAAACCCAGTAAAAACCCACTCAGAATTACTTCAAAAAGGAAGAGACTCCTTTCGAAATCAAAGCACAGATATCGCGGAATTTTTGCAGCAAATCAATGCTTACCCTGTTCAAAGAAATAAAGGGATCGATGGTTTCTTAAAGGATGGAGAGCGCATTAAGCCAATTCCGGTAAAAATTCAGCGCCATGAAGAGTCTCTTGATGAGGCAAGAAAAAAGCTGTTACGGGCATGTAAGAGTAGTGACTTTGACAAGAAACTACTTATTAGCTTTGAGGCCCCAAGCTTAAGCTGTGATTTGAAGCATAATTTTTATGTAATCCCGAGTGTCTTGGCTTCTTATGAATTAATAAGCAGTACCCTGCTTAAAGGGACAAGCTCATAGGTGATCGAGATAATAAAACCATAATTAAAAATGGAACTCTCCTTAACTGCTTCCCTTTCAAACTCGAAAT
>JABSRF010000450.1 GCA_013215275.1 Oligoflexales bacterium
TTGAAACCTCAAATAGCCAAATATATCAACTACCTAAATTGCTTACTAGTTAGTCAATAGTATGGGACCAGTGCCCTCAGCGGCAGGCTTGAAACTAGGCAAGCGAAGTGATCATCACACGAGGGTAGCAGTCAATGATGAAGATGACAGTGGTAGTTACACCGTAGGTAATGGAAGGTCGGTAGATGATGAGAATGGTGAGTTTATTGTTGGCAATGGTAAAGAAGATACCAGCATAAGTGAAGGAAAAGCTGATTCACTTTTATACCTTGTTTTAGAAAACCTTGAGGATCTCAGCGAGATTGAAGATATCTACATCGTTGGGGAAGCAAAAACCAGCTTGCAATACTTGCTGACTGAGTCGCAAAATACGATCAAAATTACAGCCGAATCATTAAAACAAAGAACCGAAGATACGATTTCCTTGTTGATCACAAGCGACAACAAGGGAGCCAAACTCGGACCATTTAAAATTCAATCTGACAAAGAGGGTTCGGGCAGCACGTTAAAAGTTCCTATGCAACCTCTCCAAACGGTTTCAGGCTATATTGGACAATATAGCGGCGAAAAAATAGGCTTTGCTGGTACCAAACTAAAAGCCAAAGTGGATGAAAGTGGCTTCTATGAAGTTAGTGGAGTGCCCGTGGGCTCACACAACTTCTTGATAGCGAACGACAGAGAAAAGGTCTACATTCCGCTAAATGTCGACAACAACCAAGAAAATAAAATGTTCAACTTACAGTCACAGGTATCAATCAATGAGCTATGTGCAGGTTTAGGCAAAGAAGAAAATATTAAGATTAATTTTAAAAATGAGCCCATCATGCCTTATGTGAGAATGTCCGAGGATACAAGCAATGACTTTAAAAACAAATATAGGTTTGCAAGCGTTAGCAAATACTCAATAAATGATGACTCAACAAAATATATTTGTGATATTGAGATCACCATTCATCCTAAAAAAGCTGATTTTAAATATAGCAATGATTTAGCTATCATGCTTAATAACAACCTGTTGTACACCCATCTTGTTGAAGAGGATGAAAACAAAGGTGTTCTAGAGGGGCTAAACTTTATTGAGATACTTGGCAATTTTGTCGAAGGAATCGTTGAAGGGATCGCTGGTATTTTAAGAGGTTTACAGGGCATCCCAGAGGAAATTCGTCCACTTAAGATCGGAATCAACAACTTTAATCAGCCCCTGCTCATTTATAATGCTTTCAAAACAAATGGTGCATTTGATTTGGAGGTTTTATGCCTCAAAAGCACTGAGGAGTGCCAATCAGGCATCTCACATGTCAGTGTCGAGCTATCACTGATAAAAGAATAGCCCCCCGTATTTAGCTCTTTTCAGCTCCTTCTATTATGTTAATTTAATGTTGCTAGTTCCGAGCAATCAGCGAGATCCAGCAATTCCAAAGTCGCCTACGGTCGCAACCAGAATAGGAGAGCCATCTTTGATAAAGCGAGACCTACATGTTCATCTTTATGGCTGCCTATCAGCGGAAGACCTATGGTTAATTGGTAAAGATCGATATAAAAAGCATCAAACATCCCTGAGCTGGTATGCACAAGAGTACGCAAAGGCATGGGGCAGGACTCCTCAGTTTCAAGAATACTGGAAATCTGATTCTGGACTCGACCTGCTAAAAGCAGATTACATTTTTGCCAAGCCTAACAACTTTGCTAGGTTTCAAGCAAATTTCAACCTGATCATTGCTTTATGCTCCATCACCCCTGATAGTTTTGACATCCAAGAAAAAATTATCAAACAGGTGAATCAACATGGGCTTGAGTATTTTGAAGCCAGAACAGTCATCCCTATAAAATTACAGGACCATAAGGTTTACAAATACCTTCAAGGCCTTTGTAAAGTGGTCAAAACTCTAAATACAGAGTTACCAATGCAAACTCGCATTGTATTTTCCTTGTTCAGGGACAATACATTGGCCTCAAAGGCTTACAGGCAGCTCAGAGAATTTATGAAATCACACCCTGAATTGAGCTCTGTCATCTCTGGGATTGATTTTGCTTTTGCAGAAGAAGGATCACCCCCTAAAAGCAAAAAAGCACTTTTCCAACAGTTTAAATGCGACAACCAAAATGATCGCCCACTAGACCTTCTCTATCATGTAGGCGAGTCTTTCGAGGATAAAGGCATCATCAGTGCAATCAGGTGGGTATGGGAAGCAGATCAACTTGGAGCAAGCCGCTTAGGGCACGCAATTGCCCTAGGAGTGAATCCTGAAAACTACAAAGAAAAAATGGTCCATGAGGCCGTAGAAGAGCGCATTGACACCATAAGGTGGCTTATCGAGCACGAAGAAGTTTTGAAGGAACATGGCTATCAACCCAATATCAAACGACTAAAAAGAGAACTAAACACTTTAAAAGAAACGAAACAAAAGACTGTCACCATCACCTATAATGACGATTATATTGAGGATGCAAAGTGTCTACAACGGGCAGTTATAAGGATATTAAAGACAAAAAATGCCACCATAGAAACCTGCCCAACCTCAAACCTGAGAATTGGACAGGTAAGCAGCCCAATTTATCACCCCTTAAAGCTTTTTCAGCAAATGGGACTCAACTGCGTCACCTGCACTGATGACCCAGGTATTTTTGCAATAGATTGGGTTTCAGAGCATAGGCTTGCTCAAAAAATCATAAATATGGATCTAGCTAATTGTACAGAATAGTCTTTTTTTGCAGCAGTTGGTAATAACATGATTTACAAACTGGTTTATAGGTTTCTTCTGCCCCCAGCTCAATCTCCGGGCCATCCCAGGTGGGAACATTCCCCTTTAGCTTTAGATTAAATAGTCGCTGTAGCGAAATGTAATCGCCAATCCCCCAAATATTCGCTTTAGCACGTTTTGGCTGGATTTTTT
>JABSRF010000451.1 GCA_013215275.1 Oligoflexales bacterium
GGTACTAAAAAGTCCCATATTACAAGGATCATCATAACCTAAACGACATTTTTTGATGGAAACTTCTGTTAAGGTTATTTTCCCCAAAGGAAACTTTATTAGCCATGAAGAAGCTTGGAGGTTTACGAGTGAACTTCTAAGCAAATATGATTACTACTATCAGGAATAGGTGTGGGCTGATCCCCATGCCAAGTCCTGAAGGGACTTTATTAAGTCATGCCCAGTCCTAGGATAGAGTTATTAAGTCATGCCCAACCCCGAAGGGACGTAGGGGCATCTTTAGCGAGTTGCTCTGTTTTAGAATCAGGAACAAGAGAGACCCTTAGTCGTACAGTGCATCCCAAAAAACAGCAAGAGGTCCAATGCCTTCTTGTCCCTGGAATTTACCAGTGCCAAAGAGGAAGTTATCTTCTTTTGTATCGACAATATCTACATTCACACCAAGCTGGCTGATGAGATTGTCATCAAGGTCCTCAAGGAATGCCATAGCCCCTTCGTCATCTCCCATACGCACAAAAGAGAAGGCTGCTAAGGTTTCACGTCCAGGCGTTTCGAGGTTGTTTTCCCTTATGATGGTCTTGAAAAAGTTTTTTGCAGTATTACGGTTGTTGGGAGCTCCGTCGGTTAAAATGATCACAGTGAATGGCTCACTTTTTTGTAGTAAGGGTCTTAAACGGTCTTGGTAAACCTTATTGAGTGCCTCATAAAGTGGAGTGCTCCCTCTTTGAGGTTTGTTGTTGGTGAAGTAGCTACCGATCTGACCCACATGAGTCATGGTTTCATACTTATAATTAAGTTTGCCATACATATCCCCGTCCCACAGCATGATATCAATTTTGTTGTCAGCATCTAGGGCAATAGCAAGTTCAGAGATACTTTCAGCAGCCACTCTTGCAGAGTCCCAGCGAGTCCAGTTTTGGCTGTAACTTCTCATACCAGACGGATTTTCATCAGGGGCATTCATTGATCCACTTCGGTCCACAAGAATGAATATTTCCCTAGCTGAGAGGGCAGCTAGTCGTTCCTCGTCGTTGACTGCAAGCTCTGGGTTCGCAACGATATCTTCGTAATGTGATTGATCCATATGCCCTAGTGTTGACTGTATTTCGTAGGAAATGCCGTTGAGTTGAGATTGAGGAACCTTGCCTCCTTGGGTCACACCATACTTATTTTTTATTGATTTACCTAGTGAAACACCTGAAAAAATGAGTCCAGCGTATACAGAAGACACAACAAGATTTTTAAAAACTTTGTTCATCTTTTAAACTCCAGTCAAAAATAGGTAGCAAATAGAAAACTTTTATTAACAAACCATGGTATATGATGAAAATTTTTATAAGGCAATTTTATTTAAAAATTTAAATAAAGTTTTTTATAAGCAATAAATAATAGGAGCTTTATTATAGTTTATTTTTAAACAATATTATTTAATAGCTTAAAATTTTATGGTTTTAATATTGCATAATTTCGTATGAGGTAATTTCGCTGAGCGAATGTTTCGAACCGATCCCTTTGGTACTTTATGGTGAATTATCGAGGAGTGATCTTGCATGGTAGGACGTGCATACTTCGGAGTTGCGATTCAAAATTATGCTATCTCAATATTTTACCAATTAAAATACAGTATAATTCTTTATTGTTTTTAGAATCTATTAAAGAGCATGGAGCTTTCCTATTTTCAGATAAAGCTAACCTCTAGCTTCAGGGCCTCTTTCAGGAGTTTAAGGTAATCATGATCGGAGACCTCGATAGCACCAAGGCTCTCTAGATGGGGAGTCAGAAATTGACACTCAAGGAGAGTAAGGCCTTGCCTCTGCATATGCTCCACAAGGTAATACAAGGCAAGCTTAGATGCATCGGTTTTACGGTGGAATTTTGATTCCGCAAAAAAAGCACCCCCGAGGCAGACGCCGTAAGTACCTCCCACCAATTCTTGATTGGACCAGACTTCGACAGAATGGGCGAGACCCAGCCGGTGCATTTGTCCATATACATCCATAAATTCCTGATTAATCCAAGTTTCCGGGTGTTCTGCGCAGCCTTTCATAACATCGGAAAAAGCTTTGTCGAAGCTAACGGTGAAAACCTGCTTGTTCAACTTACGACGCAAGGAACGAGAAACATGAAAGCCATCTAGTGGAATAATTGCTCGGGGGTCAGGTCTAAACCAGAGAATTTCGCGGGAATTGCCGTCTGGCATGGGAAAGTAGCCTTGGGAGTAGGCAGCATGTAAGAGTTCAGGGTTCAGAGTATATCGCTTCATCCTTGCTATTATACCGTTAGCCATTAGAAATAAAAAGATAATTGTCTCAGGAACGGAATTCGCTGCTGCTGACAACTACTCAATATTGGATGAAAGTGCTTTATTCAAGACCTTTGTCAAGGAATCCCTCGAAAATGGCTTATCAAGGATACCAGCAACATTATATCGGCTAATTTTCTTTTTGGTCGCTAGGTCTGCGCCAGAGACAACAATGATGCTCGTTTGCATTCCGGTTTTTTGAATCTTTTTGATGAGGCCAAATCCGTCAAGGCCTGGCATGATGAGGTCCACCATGACAATGTCGTGATTGCTTGCAACAAACTTTGTAAAGCCTTCATCTCCACTATGAGCGACTTCTACTAGGTAGTCAGCCTCTAGAAAGCCATAGATTAGCTCGGTGACAAGAGGGTCATCATCGACAGCCAGAATCTTGAGTTTTTGACTCATTTGAATATCCCTTTAGCCGAATCAGTGCATATATCATTATGTTTATTATGATGGCATATTCTTTAGGTGTGAAATACTGGAATGCTCGTAACATATAATACCTAGATTCTGCATTGTGATCTGATGAAAGATTCAAACTTCCTTCGTCTGTCAACAAAGTAAGAAGACTGAT
>JABSRF010000452.1 GCA_013215275.1 Oligoflexales bacterium
CTCAAGGGATAATTGCTAAACCTATGAGTATCGTGGAGTTAATGACCGTTAGAGTGCGTCAATAGATCGAGACCAGTCCCTGTGAAACTCAAAGTGAAATTAATGAATGAACCTACTCAGACTAGTAATAGTTTTTAGTCAACAAATCAACCACCTATAAAAAACATCAGAAATCTTAACTTATTCTAAAATTCGAAAGTGAATGAATAGTCGTTCGACTAACTGTTGAAAAATCGCCATGATAATGCCAAAATAAGAGCATATTTCATATGCTAATGTAAAACAAAGGAAAACAATGATTAAATTAACTTTTCTTGGCGGTGCAGGGGCGATTGGGGCATCCTCTACTCTTCTCCAAGTAGATGATACGTCAATTGTCGTGGACTGTGGAGTTAGGTTCACGAAGTTAAACCCTCTTCCGGATTTAGACACTCTATCAAACTCTCATGTGGATGCGATCCTAGTCACTCATGCCCACTCTGATCACACTGGTGGATTACCAGTACTAAGCGAAGCTTATCCAAACGCACCTGTTTACATGACACCTCCTACTATGGATCTGGTTAGTGTTCTTCAAAAAGATGCTCTCAAGATCATGAATTTAGATGAAAGAGAGCATGATGTACCTTTGTACAGTGAAAAGCAGGTTACTAAATTACTAGAGAGTATTAGGCCTACTCACATGTACGACAAGATTGAGATTGGCCCCATAATAGCAACTTTTTATCCAGCTTCCCATATCATCGGAGCATCTATGATCCACATAGATACACCATATGGGCATTTATTATTTTCCGGTGATTACTCGGTAACAGCGCAGAAAACAGTACCGGGCCTAGACATCCCTAAAATACCTGTAGACCTTTTTATAACGGAATCCACTTATGGAGATAGGCTCCACTCTGATAGAAAAACAGCAGAAGCTAAGTTAGTATCAACCGTTCAGGCAACTGTAGAAAATGGGGGAAAAATATTAATTCCAGCCTTCGCAATCGGCCGGGCTCAGGAAGTCATAACAATTCTAAAGCAAGCGATAGCTAATAAACGCTTGCAGCCGGTAAATATTTTCGTAGATGGAATGGTTCGATCAGTTTGTAACGTTTACGGAGATCATCCTCGATACGTCACCCCTTATATTGAAAAGCAGTCTCGACGAGGACACGCTTTTTACAACAAATTTATTCGTCCTGTTATGGCAAAGGATAGGCGATTAGTATGTGCAGGTGACCCCTGTGTGATCATTTCTTCATCAGGTATGCTTTCTGGAGGACCATCAGCCTACTATGCGGAAAAGCTTGCTGGCGACGAAAAAAACAATATTGTGATCACGGGTTATCAAGACGAAGAATCTCCTGGGCGAGCATTGTTAAATCTTCTTACAGACAAGAGTGCTGAGAGAGCAATAAAGGTCAATGGAAAGCTTCTTCCTATCATGTGCCAGGTTAGCTCGTATAGCTTATCCGCTCATGCCGATAAAATGCAAATGGTCGGCTTGATAGACAAGCTTTCTCCTAAGACAGTTGTACTGGTCCACGGTGATAAGAGATCTAAACAAGCCTTTGCCGATAGTTTGCAAGGCCTTGACCTGGTTAGCGCCACAGAAGGGATGACAATAGAAAGAAAGTACCCCCGCAGGGGCTTAAAAACTAGACCTAAGATAAATAGAACTGCTTTAATCAGCCTTTCTGAAGGTGGAAAGGGCTCCTATACACTAAATGAAATTATATTATCAGCAGTGGACGGGGATGTTGAACCTAAGCACAGGGAACAGCTCAAGAAGGACATCCTGGCAACAGGACTGTTTTGTTTCGGTGACTCAGCTGAGAGATTCGACTCTGTAAGTCAAATCGAAGAAACTAGCTCGCAGGTCACAGAGCTAGACAAAGAGATCATAAAAGAGAACCCCAAAGGTCGTCTACTGGAGCTTTGCATGAAAGCAAAGATACAGCCTCCTCTGTGCAACAGGGTTGACAAGGGAAAGAACCACCATTTAACAGTAGCAGTCTCAATCGACGGTGAAGAAATTACATCAGAAACATGCGTGTCAACAAAGCTTATGATCTCTACCCAAAGGGCTTATAAAGACCTACTTACCAAAGTTCACAGTAAGCTTATTGGTAAGATTGAGATGCAAACAGTTTCCCCAATGAACTCTTTCAGATCACCATTAGCCGAGCTTCATGAGTTATGCCAGCGTAGCAAGACTAAAATGCCTGTTGTTAAAATGCTTCCAGCCGTGAGTGGCCGATTTTGCCTTGAGGTTTCTTTAATGGTTGGGCAACAAAAGATTGGTTCCTATGTTGCTCATGGAGCGTCTAAAAAAGAAGCAAAACTGGAAGCCTACTCACATCTCCTTGCTGAGTATGGTGAAGAACTAAGGAAAAAGATTGTTACAGGCAGCACTCCTCTTGTAAAAGACCACAAGAGCGAGCTGTTTATGCTATGCGCTCAAAAAAGAATATCTCCCCCCCAATTCTTTGTGAAGACTGCTGGAGAGGGATTTGAAGTTTCAGGGCTACTGAATCTGGGAGATGAAGAGATCGTAACTAAGGCCTTTTCGTGTTCAACACATAAGCAGGGGCACCAACTCGTGGCTGAGAATATATTAACTCAAATACACAACTGAAAGGAGGTGAAAGTAATGGAACCTACATACGAAACACCACAGGAACGAGCCGATAGGCTCAAGTTAGAGCAGAAGGAACGCAAAAAGACATCTTCACTCCAGGCTAAAGCCAGAAAAAAGGTCCAGGAGAAGAAAGACTACGAGGAAAAGATCCAAAAAAAAATATCTGACTTGCACTTAGTCCCTAATCAAGTGACCTTTATAATGGCATAATTTTCAAGATTTTCACTGGATACATGAGCAAATTCACCATA
>JABSRF010000453.1 GCA_013215275.1 Oligoflexales bacterium
CTTATGTAAATTCAGCATGTTACATTTAGGAGTTTTACTTATCAAATGGTCCTAAAAACGGGGTCCACTATACTCATGCTTTTTTGAATCCAAGAGCTGCTTAATCTTGAGTTCAAGCATTTCTACATCAGTGGGGAGTTTTTCTTGTCTTATAATGCTTACGATTGTGGTGATGAGATCTTGTTTCTCAATGGGCTTTTTAAGGACTTTTTCAACCCCAATTTCCTGAAGGATAACTTGATCGTCCTCACTCAAATCAGCACTCAGGGCAATAATTGGGGTGCAAGGGTTTTTTTGACGAATCCTTTGACTAAGGATTGCACCTGAAATTTTTGCAAGCTTCCATTCCAATATGACGATACCGGTTGATTTTGCAGCTTCAAGTTCCTTCCATGCCGCCTCACCGTCAGTAAAAGAATGTAGGCCCTTAACTCCAAGTTCTTTTAGGATGTTCTCGGTCAATCCCTTAGTTTTTTGGTCAGGGTCAATAAGGAAAACAGTCTCAATGCCTACATCCCATTTTTCATCATCGCCCTTCTTTTCTAGATCAAAGGGCTCTACGAAGTTATCTTCAATAAATTCAGTGATAGTGTCTTTGGCGCTATTATCGAGAATAAACGCCTGTTTTAGTGTTTGTTGTGCTTTATCTTCGACCTTTGCCAATCTGAGCAACGGCCAGTTCTAGCATGGTGCTTAAATCACCAGGGTATATGTTGAGTAGGCTCATGGCTAACTTTTCTTGCATATCGAAACTTTTTTTGTCTCTGAGCTGATTAAAAATATGATGGGCAGAAAATTTTGTGTCATCCCAGCCTAACTCTTCGTATTTCTTAAAATGGCCCGTAAATCCTTCAAAAAGACTATCCTTGTTAAACGGTTTACTGAAGTGACAAAACAAGCCTTGTTCGTAGGCAGGCAGGACATAATCTTCCTCAGATTCATCAATGAAAAAGCTGATTCTTGTGTTTTTTAGGATTGGCTTAGAAGCAATAATTGGTAGCAGGTGCAAGCTATTGATTTTGTCGTCTTTGAGAATCGAAGTGATAATCCAGTCGACGGGGTCAGCCTCCATGACTCCTAGGGCATCTTTTATATCTGCGACTCCTGTAACATTGTTAAACCCTATCTTTTTAATTGTGACGATGATCAGCTGCCTCAAGGCTCCAGACGGCTCGATGACTAAAACTGATGCTGTCTTTTCATGAATAGGAGTTGTCACAACAGCCTCTATGCTATATTCCGGGACAATCCTCTGATCGGTCTTTTTCTACCAAAAATAAATATCCAGTGTGCTGAAGCTAAGGTTTATGACTTTAAGGTCGATAGACAGACTAAGGTCCAGGTTTTTAATTTACCGTTCTTAATGCGCTGGTTCATCTTGGTAATTTAGGAGAATCTTGAGAAATGCCTAAGGTTGATAAGGTTTTGATTCTTGATGAAAACGAAAGCAATGTGCTGTTTTTTGAGATGCTTCTCTCTCAAATGGAAAAAGAGTTTCAGATTTATACAGCGTCAACGGGAGCCCATGGGGAATTACTTGTCAAAGATCAAAAGATACAGCTGGTTATCTGTGCGTGGGAAATGAGGGCTATGCCTGGAACCATTTTTGTTCAAAGAATAAGACAAAACAAAAATAGGCGTTATATACCTTGCCTAATTTTCTCAAAACGCATGGGTGAAGAGGACATTGCCTTGACTATGGAACTTGGCTTTAAGGATGTTCTTGGAATGCCCTTTGACAAACAAGCTGCAAAAGACTTGATCATGCGTATCGTAGATTATGAGGAGAATCTAACGACCGAGGAAAAAAAGATCCGAAAAATTGAGAGCTTAATCGCTGATGGGCACCTAACTGAAGCGCTTAAGTTCTTTGATAATAATCTAACTCGCAAGGGCCCTTTTAAAAATAGAGCCCGCATTGCTTTAGGAGAGATTTGGGTTCAGTCAAGAAATTTTGAAAAAGCCGAGAGCCTACTCAATGAGGTCTTAGAGGAAGTTCCTGATCATGTGGATGCCCAAAAACTTCTCGCTAGGCTTTACTCTCTCACGGGAAGGCATGAGCAAGCAATCTCTGCACTGGAGGCAATGACAAAAAAATCTCCAAAGAATATGAATTCCTTATTATGCTTAGGATCAGCTTATGTAGATGCAGAAAAGCATGATAAAGCCAGAGCAGTCTTTGATCGTGTGGAAGGAATGGATAAAGATAATCCAGGCCTTAAGGATGAACAAGGAAAGCTTGCTTTTAAGGAGGGAGACCTCCCCTTAGCTGCTCAGCTCCTTGCAGAAACTCAATGCGGAGATGAACTAGCAAGGCATTTTAACAACGTGGCAATTGCAAAGGTTGCGGGTGGAATGTTTGAAGAGGGAATCGCTACCTATAAAAATGCCATTAAGTTGCTTACCAACAAAGCAAAGCTTCACCAATTACACTATAACTTAGGACTAGCCTTTAAGAAAAAAGGTGACTTGCCTGCCTGCTTTCAGAGTTTTTGTGAGAGTTATTTGACAGACCCTTCTTTCGAAAAAGCCTACGCTGCTCTTGCCAAAGCTTCTAAAGAGGTAAAGACGTCAGGGCAAAAGCTTGATGCCGAACTCGTTGCGAAGGTTAAGTCCGTCAGACAGCAGTATAAGGACTCCCAACAAGACAAAGCTAGCTAGTTCGGATCCGAAAAATACTCATTTGCGGCGCTAACATCGTCGGCAGCTCGTCGCTGTACGGGGGTACTATCTCCTCTCTGCCTCCTTGTTGGGTAACTCCAAATAAATATTCTACCCACTATTCATGTGTGATCAGAACCCTATATTTTGGTAGAAACGGATGCCTTTTGAGCTTCTGTTCTATTTTCTTGAAGAGCTTCTTTTTAATTGTAATTCC
>JABSRF010000454.1 GCA_013215275.1 Oligoflexales bacterium
CGATATCGGTGGCAAGAATGGATAATCTAAAAAAAATTTTCAATGGCCTCAGATTCTCGGCCAGATTTTACTAAATTTCAAAATTAACGACTTTTTCAACAGCCCGACATTAAAGCTTAAGATGGTGTGTATTTTATCTGACTGTGCTGGTATTGTTTCTCCACTTTCTTTAGAATTTATGATACCTAGGGATAAAAAACCAACTATAAAAGCTGCACTAGCTGAAGCTAGCCAGACAAAGGAATCAAATGAAAGGATCAAACAAAACAATGCCGCAACAGGAAGCTGCTGAAATATAAAATTTCGGAGGTTATCAAGGAACCATAGCCACTCCCCGAAAAGACCTAAAAAAATGATGACCATATTCAATATACAAAAGGTTTTGCAGATTCTTAGCCAATTAATTTTTTCCCTTGAACTAAAATGATTGACTATGGTTTTAATATCTAGTGCCAAATCCTCTTCCCAAGCTTAATGTGCCAGAATTATGTGTTCCTGTTAGTCTGATATTTTGCCACATGATATTTTAAGATTGCTAGTAATAAGTGAGGGAGGGAGTATATATACCAAGCAAGGCTGGATTTGTCAGGATAAACTCTTCATACCCTTGGAAACTAGTCGCTATTTTCTCATCACTGAAATCGGATACATCTGCATATTTATTGAAATACAGACTTTATTCTTCTTGTCTGAGTCCGCCTCTCCTTGGTTAATCCAGAGCCGAAGCTCATTTTGGATCTCCTTCATTTTTTGCTTAAGATCTTGAAGCCTATCTTGGCTAATTGTTAAGGTATGATGGCTAAACTCTCGTTCAGAAATGGGAAAACTTAAAGCTTCGGTGCTTTCCCTTAGAAGGTTGCGATGAAACTTTTGAATTGCGTTAGATTTCACCTCATCAGGCGTGCTTATTTTTCTGCTTATATACTGGTATTTGTCATTTTTTTTAACCAAAAATTTATTTTCTATCAAGAATAGAAGTGCCTGTTGAATCTCTACAGTTGAAAAATTGAAGCGCACCCTTCTAGAGACCCAAAGTGGATCAGAAGAAAATTCTTTGTCATAAATAATCACCAGTGGTCCTAGTATCGAGCAGGCCCTATTTGTCAAAAAATATGATAAATCTTCCTGTATTATCCTTTGATATTTACTGGGAGCCAGCTCGCTTAGAGCTTGTTTATACTTTTTCTTGTCGTCTGCAGTTGCTGCTTGTCCATAGCTTACCAGTTCTTTGAAGTATTCTCGCTCGCGGTTATTAAATTTCAGACTCTCTGAAATTTTAAAAACTCCGGTCTCTCCGAGGTTTTTTTTCCCATGGATGATGTTTCTAATGTATCCGAAGCTAGAAAAGCCAAGATCTCGCGAGAACCTTCGGTAACTGTAATACTCTATATTATTCTTTCTATATTCATATATATTTTGGAGATATTCCCGATAATCTTGAAAGGAATAAACGCATACCTCTGTTTTTTCCTGACTACTTTTCATTAAATCGGAATGTGCCAGGGGTTTTAAGACACTTGCCTTGGTTAATTTAGTCCACTTTTTGGCCGTAAGTGCTTGATTGCAGGTAAACTGCTCTTAGGGATATTGAGCCTACTTCAGTTGCTGGAAGCTGAACTTTTATGCCTCTGCTAAATCTCTCTGGAAACTGCTTAAAAGCCTTCTCCATAGTTTCCAGCCTCTTCGTTGCAACTGCTTTAACCCGACCTTCATGAACCGTTGATGGAGTCATTAATCCAAGGCTGCTATGCATATGATCGTTATTATATCAAGCAAAAAATTTGTCAAGACATTGCTTAGCATCATCAACATTTTCATATCTATCTTTGAAAAGTCGATGGTATTTTAGAGTCTTGAATTGTGCTTCTGAATACGGATTATCGTTGCTTATACGAGGGCGAGAAAAGCTTTGTGACAAGCCCAAAGCTGCAAGCAAACTCACCGTATTCGATGCCGTCATTGGACTACCTCTATCTGAATGGATTGTTAGTTTATTTGGGTCCACATGATTTGTTCTTAAGGTTTCTCGTATGAAATGTTGTGCCATCTTTCCACTCTCTTGGTGAGATACCATCCAACCAACTACATAGCGGCTAAACAAGTCAATCATCACATATAAAAAATAGTTTTTTCCAGCATAAGGTCCCTTTAAACGAGTGATATCCCAGCTCCAAAACTCATTTGGATTTTTCGCTGTAAATGTTGGTTTTATATAAACCGGATGCTTTCTTTGCTTCCGCCTTTCCCTCACCTGCTCATTTTCTTTGAGTATACGATACATACTTCTAATCGAGCATAGCCATCTACCTTGGTCCATTAGCTTAGGAACAATTTCATAGGGTGCCTCATCTACAAACTCATCGCTATTCAATATATCCAGCACGCGTTGTCGCTCGAAAATGGACAATGCATTGTGAGGCGTTTTCCCTCTTCTCCTGTCGTCTATCGTGCACTTTGGAGCATAATAAAGAGAGGCCCTTGATAAACCAGTAGAGCGGGATAAATTGCTTACGTTTAGGTTTTTTATGGCAAGTTGCTCTTTAGCGTGGATCTTTAATTTTCGTCGCCTGGCATGGTCGTCTCTGGTAGCTTTATCCCGAGAAGGGTGGAGAGTTTTTTTTGGATATCTATGATAACTTTTGCTTCCTCAAGTTCACGCTGAAGCCTCTTTATTTCTCGTTCTGCTTTTTCAACTTTTTTTCTTTCCGCAAGTACTGGGTCTGGATCTGGGCCTCGCTTTTTTGTGAAGGCCTTCTCAGTACAGCCTTCCAGTTCCCTCTTCCATTTAGCCACTTGGGATGTATATAGTCGCTGTAGCGAAATATAAAATACCTTTATTTAAAGGCTTTTGACTTCATATAGCTCTTTACTTACTTTA
>JABSRF010000455.1 GCA_013215275.1 Oligoflexales bacterium
TTAGGCCTAAATCAAATCAAAATAAATTTAGATCTTCTTTCTGATGACTTAACTGATCCGAATAGTCGAAAAAGACCATCAACACTGGAAGTCTTAGATAGTGCGTAACCTGCTGTAATATTGAAACTAAAATATCGGTCACTTATGATATTCAGTATTTTTCGCGGCTGATTTTCATAACTATATCTTTTCATCTGTATATATGAATACTTCAAAAAGATTTCTTAAGCTTATTAAATTTTCTCCCTGACCGAAACATAAGGAGGGCACAAGAACCATTGTTGGATTAGGAAACTAAATAAAAGAAATGGCAGCTAATACTGGGATAAAGTTGACTTATAATCAAAGCCTCTTGAGGGTGAGGGTTTCCGTAAATTGTGGTACCTTGCGTCAGCTAGCGGCTCTTCCTCCTGATGTTCTTGAAAGAACTCAAAAAAAGATGAGGATTGAGATAGGAAAGGGTAGCTTTGTAAAATTCACCAGTTATGCAAGTCGTTTCGAAAACCTGATCAAAGCATCTAAAAGTCCAGAATATCAGGATGTTCCAGATGATTTTGCGGTGCATCTAACTCTAGCTGCAGGAATTCCCGAGATTAAGGGGATTACTTTTACCCCTCAAGCAGGGAGAGGTTTTATTGGTAAAATCAATGCTCAGATTAAACCTAAGGAGCTTCAAGTTGTCCACCCAAAGGCTTTTTATTTGTTTATAAAAATGCTCATAAATCAAGAAAAGGTAAAGGCATCCCCTTGTGAGGCCCAGGTAACAGGAATATACAACAGACTAGCGGTGGGAGAGGTCTTATCTGACTATGCTCTATCTGAAAATACCAGCATGGATAAGCGTAAAATTTTCGGAGGTGCACCATTTGCCTTTATGCCGCAAGATTCGCAAACTCAGCTTAAACTAGTCATTTTTGATGTTGCCCCCTTTCAGGAAAACAACACGATCACTCAGTTGTTTTCTACTCTTGAAGCGAAAACTCGAATTTTAAAAGTGCCTGCAACTGCTTGGAAAAATCAGATTAAAGCTGACATTTCCCTAGCACTTCATGGAATCGAACGGTTTGGCTTGAAAATGCCTATCTCCATATTGGCTGCCTCCCCAAGCACCAATAGTAGTCAGAGTGGTGACAATTCCAATAGCTCGTTGCAAGCAGAAACTAAAGCTCCGCGAACAAGTTCAGCAAAGGCTGGAGGTACTGCTGCTAGCACATCTAGTGCACCTTCAGCTTCAGTCACTAGGGCAAAATCGCCAGATAAGCCTTCAGGTAGTCCGAGGCCTAAGGTGGTCGAAGAATACCCTGGAAGAGGCCTTTTGAAAATAAAGCTTACTGTCAATAGCATGCAAGCTTCGATTTCTGATTTTCGCTCTCTATTCTTCGAAAAACCTGGATTACAAATTAATGAAGCCTGGTTTGATAAAGAGCTCAAGCGTCTGGGAATTCAGAACATTCACAAAGGTAACTACGCGCGTGCAGTCGATAATATAAAAAGAAGGCGTGATATAAATGGTATCGTGATTGCTGAAGGTCGCAATGGCATAGCCGCAGCAGAGCCAAAAATCATCTCTAGAGCCGAGTGGGAAGAGCTAAAGAACAAAGATAAGCAATCAGAGGAAGCTAAATCTGAGGAGCAAGAAGTCGACCACCTTATGATGCGCAACAAAGTCTCTATGGTTAAAAAAGACGAGCATGTTGCTGAGCTAATTTTTGGAACCGAGGCAAAGGAGGGAGAGGATGTTTTTGGAGAAGCTGTACCCCCACCAGACCCTCCTCCAGCTGAAGTGGAGATGGATGAAAATGTTAGGTCAGTAGAAACTTCTTTTTACGCAAATTGTGAAGGCGTGATGAAGATTACAGGATTGCAGGTTTCTGTTGTTAAGACACTGATCCATGAAGGGGATGTAAACCTAGCCTCTGGCAACCTGCATTTTGATGGTCCAATTGTTGTTCAGGGAAGCATCGAAACCGGTGCAGAGGTGTTTACCGCAAAAGATTTGACCGTCGAAGGTCATATTCGTGGTGGAAGTGTTTATGTTGGTAGAACCCTTTCTGTAAAAGGTGGGATTATAACGAGCAAGACTGGTAAGATTGTTTGCAATGGAGATGTTTTTGCTGATTTTTTAGAAAACTCCAATATCTACGCAAAAGGCCTAGTCCAGGTGACCAAGGCAGTCTTGTCGAGTAAGATTCGGACCCTTGACAGTGTCTTGATCAGCAACAAAGATGGCATCATTGCCGGAAGTGAACTCTGTGTAGGCCAGAGCGTAGACACGGGTGACTTAGGATTCGCCCAAGGGCGCGATACCGTTGTGATTCTTGGAAGTAATTGGATTATGGAGGAGAGGCTAGGGATTAATCAAAATCGCCTCAATTATCTGGTGGAGGATCTTGAAAAAACCAAATTAGACTTAAGAGAGCTTATCAGACGAAATAAAAATCAGATGTCCAAAAAGCTTGATGAGCGTAAGGCCAACTTGCAAGTTAGGATGTCTAGGTTGAAGCATATCACAGAAATGCTTAAGGAAAGAGTTAGTCTGGTGAAGAAATCTATCGATTACAATGATAAAAGCTTTATCCGAGTCAAAGGCACCCTTTTCCCAACTTGCAAAGTTTGGGTAAAAGACAAAGAAATCGCAGTGCCTCGTGGTCTTGAAGAGATTGTTATCATGGCCTCAAAACATAGGCAGTCGCATTTTATTCAGATCGATAAATTTGATGTCAAAAAAGAGACTTCGCAGAAGAAAGATAAAAAAGCAAGCTAGTTTTTAATCCTCAAAATGTTTTTCTATTTCGCTAAGGTAACTCCAAATAAATATTCTACCCACTATTCATGTGTGATCAGAACGCTATATTTTGGTAGAAACGGATG
>JABSRF010000456.1 GCA_013215275.1 Oligoflexales bacterium
CATCCGTTTCTACCAAAATATAGCGTTCTGATCACACATGAATAGTGGGTAGAATATTTATTTGGAGTTACCTAACAGGGCAGAGAGGTTTTCAGCTGTCTAAAGAAAATACAATTTGGAGGGTAGGTCTTATAGGATTCACCTAAAGAGCAGAATGACCCGGTCAGCTAGAAGCTTGAATTAGCTAGAAAACTAACCCACGATGATTGGTATGTGGATGAGATTTTTTCGATAGCGCATTGCCTTGATATTACTGGAACAGAATAAGCCGTTAACGGTTGCACATGAATTGCCTTGATTCTTTTACTATTCCTTATATTTTAAGACCATTTCATTGACTGTTAAGGCAAACTCCCTGAGATTTTTTAACTCCTCAAGAATAATCTCAGCATCATCCTGGTTAAGGGAATCTACTTTGTTTAATGTTTCGTTAGTTTCTTCAGTTAGCACACCTAAGCCCATCCAATATGAATCCAAAAGTGGCTTCATATCATTATCAAAGTTGACAGAAGGGTCTTTACGTTTTAGGCGTTCAAAGAGGGAAACTATTTTAGATTTCAGTTGATTTAGCTCTGCAATATCCATAATGACCACCAGTTGTTGTATTAAGTGCTGTGTATTACCCTTACCTTAACATCTCTCTTCAAGCTCAGCCAAACTGCTGTTTATTTCAAAAGGAGTATGAGGACATTGAAATCCATAGAGTATGTAAGGGGTGATGTAACGGCCCCCCAGGAAACCGGAAAAAACCAGGTGATAGTACATATTTGCAATGATATTGGTGGCTGGGGGTTGGGTTTTGTGTTGGCTCTCTCGAAACGCTGGGAAGCACCGGAATTGGCTTATCGTCAATGGTTTGAAGCTGGTGGAAAAAAAAAATACTTACCCCTTGGGGCTGTTCAGTTGGTGCAAGTTGAAGAGGAAATATGGGTGGCAAATGTGATAGGACAGCACAAGATTGAGGCTGAGAAAGGCATCGCTCCGATTCGATATGAAGCTTTAAGGGAAGGTTTAAGGCGGCTTGCTAGAAAAGCCATGGTGTTGCGCGCTTCTGTGCATATGCCTCGAATCGGCTGTGGTTTAGCCGGAGGCAACTGGGAAAAAGTAGGGCCTATTGTTGAGGAACAGTTGACAAGAAAAAATATTGAAGTCAAGGTCTATGACTATAAGCCTTCAGAGATAGCTCAAAGTGGGGGTTATGTAGAGGAGACTCAGAAAAAAAGCTGTCAAAGGCTTTCAAAGCCTGAGTACCTTTAATGTAATTAGGGTGATCCACCCGTTAAATATAACCCACTTCAATGACATTGGGGTCTAGGAAGCTGCCTTGGTTTTTAAGGCGGATGTGATGGATTAAGTGGGTTTTAAACTGCTTGCATGTAATTTTGCGATCGATTTCAATGGGTGGAATCGTAATCTGAGAGTGGCCTTTTCTTGATAGCCTTTCATTAAAGGCTTCCTGACCATGACTCATAAGAAATTCCATTCTTTTTTGATATACCAAAAGGTCTGAGCCTGCTCCTTGACGGATATTATGGGACCCGATCTTATGTGCTAAAGCTTCTACCTTCGACTTTTCAATGGCATCTTCAACGCTGTCATTGCACGCAAAACCGACAGCGACGCCATGCTTGTCGATAGGATGGAGGCAGATGCAGACCTTTGCAGAGATCTTGTCCAGGCTTGGAAAAATAAAGGTGTAGTCGTCCTGCTGGATGATTTGGTACGCGCAGGCAAGGTCATGCCAAAACTTCATGACTACGTACTTTTCTATAGCTTCATAATGGGAATTTTTCCAAACCAACTGTCCAGCGAGAGAAGCATTTGGGAACTTTGGATAGGCAGCAAAGCCAACTGTGTCGTAGCCTTTTTCCTTCTGCAGTCTATCCTGAAAAAATGCAGTCCGCTCTATATACTCGGCGAGAGCCTTACTCACTGAGATGGTACGGTTTTTGTGAATACCCATCCCCGAATACTGAGTTAGGCCTATATGTTTAGGAGACTTTCCAAATACTGTTAGCCAATAGCCTTTAAAACGGTGCTGAGAAATGGGGAATGGCCATTCTCCTGCTTCGGTCATGGTAAAACAGTTACTTATGAATGCTCCAAAACTCAATCAACCACCATCAGTGCCTGTAGTCGTTGAAACCTGAACTGTATTGCTATCAAGATGAATCGATTTTGCAAAAACAGCTTTAGAACAAAGAGCAAGGATGGATGCTGTAAATAATAGGACTTTCTTTAGCATAAGGACCTCCCGTTTTTCCTCACTTAAACTGCCTACCAAGTTAGGATTAACATTTCAGCTAACTCTAATAAAAGCTTTTTTCAACTTATTGATTAGTATTAAGACTAATCATTAAACTCTTTTCATAGTTGTTTTTCACTATCATATGAATATAATTGGCTACCTTAGCTTTTTCTTCCATTAACCTCAGGTCAAAAGCTTCGAAAAAATAGTGCCTCAAAAAACAGCACCACGGAATACTTAAAAAGAGACTAGAAGAGTTTTGTTAAGCTTATTTTTTATACAAACTCCACGTCACGAGGTGATGTGAAAAACTTTAATTGCCCTGATTAAAATTTAACCATAATTAAAACAAGGCACATAATCCTCATACGAATAACAAAGAAACTTTTAACGTGAAAGTCCTTTCTGATATTTTTTTGTACTCTCTGTGAACCATTAAGCATTCACTGTTAACGATTATTTTGTGTCGTTTAAGAGAATGACTTGAACTTTGCAGGTGCATCGTATAAGCCTATAGGTGGTTTTAGCCATATCCCACATAAGTGACCGATATTTTAGTTTCAATATTACAGCAGGTTACGCACTATCTAAGACTTCCAGTGTTGACGGTCTTT
>JABSRF010000457.1 GCA_013215275.1 Oligoflexales bacterium
AGCATTCAATAACAAGTTTTAGTTTTACTTATACAAAGCTATTTTTGGTCTGGACAGTGGGGTCCACTTCAGGTATTGCAGAGATTATTAGCCCTAAATCACAAACAAAATGAGTAACCCTCTTCAAAATGATATGCAACTTCAATGCCATTGGTAATGTTTCGAAAATATTAATAAAATAATTTCGGCTTTATTCAAAGTGTAAGCAGCTGTTAATATTGTATTCATAATCTTAGCCTTGAATGCCTTATTTGACCTGGAAAAGAATTCAAGAAGCCCACGTCAGAATCGGTTTTTTGGTTTAAAAAACGATTTTATGGGAAACTAGCGAGACTGTAGGGAGGCTTCAGTCATCGTATAATATACCCGACCAAACTCCTTAGAGAAGTAACCATTGTGCTTGAAGCCAGGTGAAAACTGTATCCCAATTTCTTCAAATGACTTTGAATGGTTTTCTTTTACAAAAATAACCACTTCAATGTGCTCGAATTCAGTTATGGGGCGAGGGGCATACCACCTTAAATAGATCTTTTCCTCCCATAAGCCTTCATAGAGCAAATAGCGAGAGCTGAGCTTGGAGCCGCTTGCAAATAGTTTATTCGCACCGTAATGGACTTTATATTTATGTGCTGTCAACTCAGCTCCCTGCGCCTCCCAGTCACTCAGTCGAATAGTCAATTTATCTTTCGACTCGGGAAGTGGAGTCAGCTGAGGGATCAATATAGCTGTGCCTTTTGCGCCTTTGCTGCCACTAGAGCCCAGCAAGCCAGGCTGGCCTCCTTTTCCGTCGGTACAGAAAAACTGCTTTATCTTACAACTACCTATTTTGAAGGTCTGGTGCTTTTCACATTCGGTCATCTGCCAGCTGAAAACACTGCATGCGCAGCCTTCACCTCCATATGCGCCAAACCCACCTGCTCCTCCTTTACCCCCTTGGGAAACAACTTGGATTTTTTTAAGGTTAGCTAGCTCATTAAAAAATACGGTGATATTTCCTCCATCACCCCCATCACCTCCGTTGCCCCCATGGCCACCGTATCCTCCTGAAGCGCCAATAAGGTCGGATTTTACCTGTAATTTCTGTTCGCAATTGCTTGCACTTTTCCCTGGCAGGCCATCTGTGCCTGCAATGCCATCCTCGCCCGAAAGATCAAAGGCAGCATATTGGCCTTGTGCTTTGATGCTGACGTGCTTTCCCTTGCTTCCTTCATGCCCATGTTGCCCTCCCACTCCATTGAGGCCAGTGCTACCGAATGCAAAGACTAAATCGGGCTTGCAAAGGCAAAAAAACAGCATGTTTATTTTACAAGCATAACTGAAGATGGTTTTAAGTTTGATCTTTTGCAAAGCACTCTCTGAGCATTAAATTAATTACGTATCTATCATATATTGATAGCTGCACATATTATGCCACTAAAATTTTTCGAAGCACTCAGCTTACCGATACAACGACAAGAAAAAAAGGCACATTTTTGGTATCATTCTTTTACCAAATCGGTTCAAGAATGATACCAACTGTTTTCTAGCGACCAATACTTTGATTCTTGTACAATATTATTACCCATTGATTATGGCAATCAAATGGCTAGGTTTTGATGATTACGTTTCAATCCGTTTTTTGGAGTTATTACGACCATTCAGCATGAAATAGTTTCGGATTTCATCCACCTCCATGAAGCCTATTTTTTGACTTGGAATCAACCCACTTGGTCTCTACTTACTCTATGACGGCTTGTTGTGCAAAAGAGTTGGGTTGAGTTCACCCACCTTCACGAGGCCTCTTCGTTTGCTCAGAGCTTAAACACACTTACGAAAAGGAGGAGAGTACAAAAGCTCCCTCCTTAGGAGTTGCGGTGGATTTCACTGAGCAAATTAGTGCATTCAAATATTAAAAAAAATACCTCTCAAATCTTTTTTGGATCTCCTTGGAGATCTGGTGAGCATGGTATTATGGTTGCCAAGATGATAGTATGAGCGTCAATGGTGACATCTTCAGTGGCATCTATGTGAAGTCTACCTATGCAATCAAGGGATTGGAATGAGTCAGAAACCAATTTTCAGGATTATCTCCGTGCTAATAGCTGTTCTTGTTGTCTTAGCAATATACTTTTTTTGGGTCAGAAATCCTCTGATCTTCGTGACCTATCAGGACCTTGGTGCCAAAGAGCTAGAGGAAACAGATTATATAAGGGCAGTTAATGCACATAGTGAATGCTTTGATCCTGATAAAAGAAAATACTTAAACCAATACTTAAGAGAAATTAAATATCCTCAAACCTCAGAGCCTTTTTCTCAGATGCTCAAAGAGAGGGTTGAGCGCTACATTGAAAAAAGTCGTATCGAAAAGTTAAAAACCTTCCGTAATACTGAGAGTGTTACTTTGGTAAAAAAGAATGAAACGGTTATTGGCCTTTATAATTGTCATATCGACAATGAGGTAACCAACGGAAGCGTCATGATCTTTAACGTTTGTGTCGTGCAAAAAGAAAGAGGTCAGGGTTTTGGTAAACAAATAATAAAACATGCAATTGAGCGTTGCTCGCAAAACGATAAAGACCTTACTCTTACTGTTTATCGTGAAAATAGAACAGCAATAGACTTGTACACAAATTTAGGATTTCAAATTGTGCCGGTGACCAAGCAGCCTGAAGATGAGTTCTTTATGTTTCAGAAGCACCTTATGAAGTTGCAGCAAGGCGGGTAAGCTTATTTCCCTTCATTGCTTACTTAATCTGTTATGTCAGCTTGTGCTCACAATACATTACTTAAACATAGGTGGTCGAGATAATAAAACCATAATTAAAAATGGAACTCTCCTTAACTGCTTCCCTTTCAAACTCGAAATATGTTAGCTTT
>JABSRF010000458.1 GCA_013215275.1 Oligoflexales bacterium
TATTATGGTTTCGACTATCAATAGATTCAGATACTAGATGAGTTTAGTATGGTGCTACTTTGTGGAAACTTCTGTTAGAAAGCACATTTGATGTTTTATTATGCTTAGATCTGGGGTAATAAAAGGGCGTGTGAGTAGCTTCTGATGATGACTCCTAAAGGAAATTGCTTTGAAGACACCGTTCTTTTTCGGACTAGTCCTTATTGTGTTGAATTTATTTTCAATTCCCGCAAAATCATCAGAGCTGGTTTTACACCCCTCATACCACTTGTTCCCCAACTTTAAAATCAGCCCATATTCGGTCTTGGTAAAAAAAGATCATAACGAAACTGAATGGATGTGGTGGCATGAAGCCTATGAGCAAGAGTTATTGCCCGATATTATAGATTTTAATGACATCGTTTTCTTAATGGCTCACCTTAAGGAGCAGCAGGACCAGCAAACTGCTTTGCAGTACCAAGTTCTGTTCATCCCTAAGGTCTTCAACAAGCTAGACACAAAATATATGCCGATTTTTTGGAATTCTGAGACGATGGAAGCGGCGTTGGAAGATAATCGTGAACCGGCATATATGAACGTGATCTCAAATTCTTTGGAAAAAAAAATCAGAAAGTTTTCCGAGGAAAAACTAAAAACTCTTAACACCAAAGCAGGCTTAACCAATCATGCTCATAGCGTGTTTTTGATTATGATCGCATACAATCATTCCGCAAAGTTAGCAGCTGTTTCTGCTGCTAAGTCTGCTACTAAAGCAGCCTCCAAATCTGCTGCAAAATCTGCTGCTAGGTCAGCAGCATTGGATAATCTCCAATCCACCTCTGATGACCTTGGTGATTTCGAGATGAGCAAAAATGCGGCAATCGATTGTGCTAAGCATTTTGCCAAGTCTACGGTAAGGTCGGCTTCAAGGAGTGGAAAATCGCCTCAAGAGATCGGGCGTCTATCTTATCGTGTCGCTGAGAAGATTACCTTGCTTCATTACCTTAAGAACTTCGAATCTATCACTAAAGGCTCTTATCAAGAAAAAATTAAAGAAATGGTTCCCGGCTCTAAGGCAACTGTTTATCAGTCTATTGGGAGCTGGAATCATTTTAAAGCTCAATTCCTTGAGGATATTAGAGACGATGCTAGGCACTTCCTGGATTCATGGCTTAAGGAAATAGATAGAATCGTTGTGATGATTGAAGAAACAGCGGAGTAGCTACCTGTCTAAAATAAGTTTTTATACAGTAAAGACCTCTTAGTATTTTGATAGTAATTTTTATACTTCTTTGTACTCTCCACAATCTTTTGGTCCGTAGCTCGCTTTTCTTCGTTAACTGCAATGAATCTATACAGCAGAGAACGTTGAAACGGCTGCGTGTTCTTTTTGATGTTGCTGCTAAAATAGCCATTTTGATGGGCAAGGACGATTTGTGCTGCTGCCATATCCTTTGAGCACCTTGTGTCATTCCATCGCTTCACAATGTATTTCAGGTAGAACTTTTCGAATCTTTCCACTGCAGACTGCTTTTTATTTTTATCAGCAACGGGCATCATGCCTAAGTGTATATAGGCAGCCTCGACAATCTTTGCCTCTTTTTTAAACTGCCTTTTATTCGCAATAAAGCCTCCCATTCCTATGTCACCCATGCCTACAGCGAAAGTACCGTCTATAGCTAGAATGATACCTCCTGCTATAAGCCCAGTGCCGAAGGTGAATGCGGTTCCTGCAATGAGGGCGGTGGTTACGGTCGCAATCCCCACGGTAGATGCAACAGCTCCCCCCTCCCCTCGTTTTTTAAGCTGATTGATATTTTTTATATCTTCATCTCCCAGTTGGTGACTCATTTGCTCATCTTTAGACTTGTCCATATTGTCTGAGCCCTCATGGCCTGCTTGCAGGGTTTCGTAGGATATTTTTGGTGGTGTGTAACCAGACTGGTACAACTCTATAAATGACTGTTGATACCCATTTCTTGCAGCTAACTCTAAGAACGTTTCACCATTTTGATCGGAGCGAGTGGGTATACTCCCGGTATTTAGCAAAACTCTAGTAATATCTCTGAACCCTTTTTCAGCAGCAAGCATCAGGGCATCGCGACCTCTTCCATCAACCTGATTGATATCAGCACCAGACTCAATGAGAGCATTAACTGTTTTAAGGTCACCTCTGGTCACTGCATACATCAAAGCGGATCGTCCCCAAAAGTCCTGATGGTTGGTATCTTCATAGTCTAGTAATGCTTGAGCTGTTTGAAAATGACCCTTAATGATTGTTAACATTAATTGGCTTTTGCCTGAAGGAAAGCTATATTCCTTTTCAGTTTCAAGTATGGAGTGAAGATAATACTCAAGAGGATTTAATTGGCCTAGTTGTATGTCTGTTTTCTCATGAAGAACCTCTAGATTGGCGCCCTTCTCAAGGAGGAACTTCAGCACCGGGATTTTCGCTGAATCGCTGATAATGTATAGGAATAGATCTTTTAGGCAATCATCTAATGGGAGGTCTTCTTGATGGTCTTGAGCAATCAGATCATGAACCAATAGATGTCTTAATTGCCCAGCCCTACAAGCATTGATAAATGATGGAATCGCTGTTTCAACCTGCTTTCTTCGGCTTTTTCTTTCGGTTAATGATAGGCTTTTATAAAAAGGGTAGAAATTATCTTTTTTGTCGAGAAACATCTGCAAAAAGACAGCATCGATATTTTTTTCTGCTTCAGGCTTATTGGGCTTGTTAGACGAAATATCCTCATGTTTTTCGATGAAATCAGATCCAAATGATTCCGTGGAGATATTTAGTCGCTGTAGCGAAATATAAAATACCTTTATTTAAAGGCTTTTGACTTCATATAGCTCTTTACTTACTTT
>JABSRF010000459.1 GCA_013215275.1 Oligoflexales bacterium
TATAGCATTCAATAACAAGTTTTAGTTTTACTTATACAAAGCTATTTTTGGTCTGGACAGTGGGGTCCACTTCAAAGGTCCTTCTGATTGAGGCTCTTTTTTTCCAGAAAATAAACATATTGATCAAACACTTCATCCATGGTTAGCAGTTTTGCAGTTTCAAAAAGGCCTCCTGCAGCTCTATAAGTCTTAAATAAAGAGCTATCGGCAGGCAAGATTTTATGTCTTTCATTTAAGTAATGGTTTTTGATTGCCTTCATCAATTCAGGTGAATGCACCATCTCAGTCACCAAGGCTTCTAGAATCAAAACATTATAAAGCGTGCGTATGACCATTGGGTGAGCCTCATTAAATTGCTGCCTAAAAACACCTTGTTTACCAATTTTGCATGCAACCTCATTAATTGCAGGGTGCCTGCTTACAATGGCATTTTTAATTCTATCCCTTAAGTTTTCCAGTACCCCAGGTACAAAATGCTTACCGATGATTTCCTTTGCTTCCCCAAGGTCCTTTAGGTGAAAACTTTCATCAAGCAGTTCATCTACGAGAGCTTGATTCAAGCTTATTTTTTCGTGAATTTTTAGGTCTTGTAGCAACGTATCAACACAAGAAGTTTTCTCTGAAGAAAATGCATGGGTGTATACACATATAAAAGCGGTAAAAAGATAAAGCATACGTGATATCATAAAAGACCTCCAGGATGACTTTCTGTATTTTTTCTTTTTAATCCTGGTCATATATAATCAATTTGTCGCTCAATGAATATTACAAACATGCGTGGATTCAATTTTAAATTCAAAAGTATGAGATAAACGAGTCTGCAAAAATAAAATACAATAGAGCCTACTTGTGCTAGTAAGCAATTATAAAAATGGGATGAAGGTCCGAGGAGTGTTTTTAAATTCTTGAAAGGCTATGAATCCAGGAAATTACCTTTTGAAAACACTTCAAAAATATCTCCACTGGCATAATTGTTTTCAACAATATTTACTAGGAAGTGAGTCTCTGGAATTTCGCTAATGACTTTATGAGAAACTGAGTCCTTGGGATATAAGCTAGCCCAATCGGTCAACCATAGCTGAAAGGCTTCATCCTTCCAAATCATAAAGCTTTCAGGGTCCACGATCGTGGGTTGCTGGATCTCCTGGCCTGGGAACACACCCCAAGTCACTGCATTGATTCCCGGTTGGGTTGGGCGGGAATAGACTTCATTCGCCTTATTAACTGCATGGTAAGTGAGAGAAGGGAAATCCTCAAGAGCTGCCAAAAGCGCCTTCAATTTAGTTTTTTCAATGAAAAACTCGATGTAAGCCTTCTGATAGACGAAGCCTCCCTTTCCTCCCCAACCAACCTGAGGATCTTCAGAGTCTGCTCCATTGACCTGAGGCTGGCTGTTAATCGTTAGCAGACCTGAGAGGTTCAAGCGTTCAAGCTCTTTTGAAATCCGATTTGTTTCACTGTGGACAGGCATCTCACACCAAGGAAGGTCAGAGATCTCGTTGCGACAGAAAGCAGCAAAAACCTTGTGGACATCATTTAGGTTTTGCGGGCTTCCCCACATTTTTTGTCGGCTTTCCCTTAAACGGTCCAGCCCAATCCCCTGCCTCAGGAGGTAGTAGTCATTGAGGTTGCCAAAGCTTGGACTGCGAGAGTCTCCCCAACGACCATTGGGAAAGTCATCCCAATTCATCGTCCGTGCCAAATAGCTTTTAGGGCGATTGCTCCAGAAAATAGGCCGAACGCTCTCTTCCCTTCTTTTACTGACTGTGGAAGGGCGCCAAGGGAGGGTTCTGTAAGCCATGCCCTCGGTCAAAAGCCCTAGTTGCCCCAACACCTCAGTCACACTGGTTTCGAGGTTCATGGTATAGAAGTGTATCCCAGGAACACCTTTATCCAGCATCGTCTGAGACATCTTTACCGCTAAGTCGATGCCATATTTTTGGACAGCTGCATCATCGTTTTTAATCGCTTCAAGATCACTTTGAATCGTATCAGGCACCTTAGTCTGGCATAGGTCAGTAAACCGCTTAAACCTCTGGTAATTCTGGATTGGCATAAGCCCTGGAATGATTGGGCATTTAATACCAGCCTTTCGGCAAAGCCGTTCGAATTCGAAGAATTCTTCAAGGTCATAAAATAGCTGAGTGATAATAAAGTCCGTTCCCTTGTCCACTTTTTCTTTAAGAAAGCGAACGCAAGAATCTTTCGACGCGCTCTCTAAATGACCTTCGGGATAGCCGGCAGCGCAAATTCCAAAATAATCACCATATTTTTCCCGTATGTGTGCGATCAGTTCCGAAGCATATGAAAAACCACCTTCGCAACTTTGCCACTTCTCTCCATGCTGGGGTGGATCCCCCCGCAGAGCAAGGATGTTTTTGATCTCACTCGCTTGTACCTTATCCAAGGTTCTATTGATCTCATCGGCTGTAGAACCAGTGCAGGTGAGGTGCATCATCACATCATAGCTAAAATAGGTTTGCGCAGTTCGACTAAGCTCCAAACTCAGCTCGTTATTGGCACTGCCTCCTGCCCCCCAGGTGACATCAATAAACGTTGGAGAAAGGGGTGCCATGCGATCTAGGCGAGCATAGAGGTTTGTTAACCCTGCCTCCGTTTTTGGAGGGAAAAACTCAAAAGAATAAAAGGGTTTTTGCTCAGAAATACATCGATTAATCTTTTCGATAATCTTCATCGGGCTCCCTGTCGCTGTTTTGTTGAAACTCCAGTATACTTAACACCTTGCCGCAATTCTAGACAAATGATAGCGAATAAGGTAACTCCAAATAAATGTCCTACCCATTGATGGTTAATTTTAGTACAGTTCTGGCCTGTGATTGCGCACTCT